>JAGCOQ010000105.1 GCA_017642625.1 Alphaproteobacteria bacterium
ATCAAACACCCATGTTGACTTTATTGTTGCCGCCAATGTTATACCCGCCCACTGACGACCAAAACGCAACCCCGCGTAATATGATGAATCGGCAAACCAAGGTGTGCGAACATGCTTGGACCCGCCGAAACGGAAACCAGCAATAACATCAGAAATAAGACGCGCGTTATTATCACCCGCACGCGCCATACGATATACACCGCCCAAATCTATACTGGAAAAACCATCTTGGTCGTCGGCAATATCAAATTGGTAATGAACACGCGCACCAATTGATAAACGGTCATTCAAACCATAAGACAACGCCTGCCCCAGACGCAAAATATCATGTCCATATGACAAACCGGTTTCGGACAAAATTGCATCATCACGCAATATAAAAAGCGGATCAGATGTGTCTGTTGTTAAATCGACATCCGCGCGGGCGATTGCCGGCATACACAAAAACATCAAACCAAATAAAAATCCGAAAGACCGCTTCATAGGACACCCCCTATTATAGCAGACGACCGAACAACAGTTCGGTCGTCCATATATTCATCAATATTAGAATTGGAATATAACCTGCAACCCAACGCTTGTTTCGTTATAGTCGCTGATTTTCGCATCACCTGCTTTCATCCAATCATAAACATATGTTCCCGGATTGTTTTCATCTTCGGCACCCCACCACCAGAAACCAAGTTTCTGATCGTCAGCACTGTCAAACAAAGTTGTCTTTGCATACAGATTCAATGCAAACCAATCGTTCGGTTGCCAGCCAATTGCACCCTTGATGCTGAATTGGTTGTGCCAATCGTAATGACCAAAGATACCTTCGACATTCAATGTCCAATCTTCGTCCAGAACGCTGAATACCCCCAAACCACCTTCGACATAAAACGCATGATCTGCATCATCATTATATGCAATGAATATGGCTTCTTCGTGATTGCCGGCATCAATACCCTTGATACCATTACCATATGCATCACCATCAAAGTCAACATACCATGCACGTGCCAAACCATAGATTGTCGAACGTGAAACTTTATAACCCGCCTTCAAATCCAAGATAAAGTTGTTTGCAATATCTTCGCCATAAGCTCTCTCATGTTGGAAATAAGCAGATGCAGTTGCAATCCAATCAGATGTATCAACAAAACGCCATTGTGCGCCCAAACCAAACAAGTTCAAGCCATTGTCATCATCTTTATCGTCTGGGGATGACGACCAATCGAATTTGTATTTGTTACTAACGTCATAACGTAACATACCCAAAACTGCTATACGATCTGTGATACCATAACTGAAATCTTCTTTGATTGCGAATTGCTTCATATCCCATGCTGCTTTCTGATCAGACAGCGAGAACGTATCAGATTCTGTCAACGCAATATCATAAGAACCTGTGTTATAACCGAAATCGGTGATGGATCCGAACTTACCCTTTAATGGTTGGAAGAACGGATGAGCCAAATAATATTTACGTTTCATTTCAGTGCGAACTGTTTCAGAACGTGTTGTCCGAACAGTCTGAGATGAATTGCCCGAAGAATATTGTTTATACAACGCACTGCGGTTTGATGGCTGTGTATAATACATATTCTTGCCATCTTGGACTTCATATGTCTTGGTTGTTGTGCGTGTTTGATATTTTGTGTAATC
>JAGCOQ010000106.1 GCA_017642625.1 Alphaproteobacteria bacterium
ATACGTTCCAATGTATCAATATCACTGTGCATATAGCGCGCACGTACACCATTTTCAGTCAAATAGTCGGTTAATTGTTCCGCCATTTTCTTGGTAAGCGTTGTCACCAATGCACGCCCAGATATTTTTTTTAACGTATCCAGCAAATCATCAACTTGGTGTTCTGTGGGGCGAACTTCGCATATCGGGTCCAGTAATCCTGTTGGGCGAATAACCTGCTCGGATACAATTCCACCAGATTGTTCCAATTCCCATTCCGCCGGTGTTGCAGATACAAATATTGTTTGCGGACGCAATTTATCCCATTCGTCAAATGTAAGTGGTCGATTATCAATACACGCCGGTAACCTGAACCCATATTGAGACAATGTTTCTTTGCGCGCCCTGTCCCCACGCGACATTGCGCCAATTTGTGGAACGGTCACATGGCTTTCATCAATAAACAAAACTGCATCACTTGGTAAATATTCAAACAGTGTTGGCGGTGGCATTCCAGCACTGCGCCCCGACAAATAACGCGAATAATTTTCAATACCACGACATGTTCCGGTTGTTTCCATCATTTCAATATCAAAGTTCACGCGTTCACGCAGACGCTGTTCTTCTATATACTTCATATTGTCATGAAAATATTTCAACCGCTCTTCCAAATCTTTTTTTATTTCACCAATCGCTTGAACAACACTGGGCATCGGTGTCGCATAGTGTGTATTTGGATACACAACAACGCGATCAAGTTTGTTTATCTTGGCACCGGTCAGTGTATCAAACTCCCATATTTCGTCTATTTCATCACCAAAGAAAGACAACTTCCACCCGCGATCCATAGAATGTGATGGGAATATATCCAGCGTATCGCCACGCACACGAAATGTGCCACGTTCGAACGCCATATCGTTTCGTTTATACTGAATATCAACCAATGCATGCATAACATCGGACACACTTATTTTGTCGCCGGCGTGCAGTGCAACCTTCATACCCGAATACTGTTCTGGCGACCCCATACCGTAAATTGACGACACAGATGACACGACCACGACATCACGTTCTTCAAGCATTGCACGCGTTGCACTGTGCCGCATACGATCCAACTGGTCATTTATAGATGCATCTTTATCAATGTATGTATCGGTTGTTGGTAAATAAGCCTCGGGCTGATAATAATCATAATAGGACACAAAATATTCCACATGATTGTGCGGAAAAAATGATTTCATTTCGGTATAAAGTTGTGCCGCCAAAATCTTGTTCGGTGCCATAATCAGTGCCGGTCGCCCCAATTCTGCGATAACATTTGCCATTGTGAAAGTTTTCCCAGACCCCGTAACCCCAAGCAAAACCTGATTTTTTCGACCATCACGCACCCCAGCCACCAATTCAGATATGGCAGTTGGCTGATCACCCATCGGGGCATAAGAGCTTTCAAGATTAAATACTTTTTTTGGCATTTTTTTATTTACGAACAACACTATAATCCTTTATAATCAAAAAACAAGGGGAAGAGAGAGTATGGCATTAAAGCCCAGACATAAACGCAGAATCGGTTGGACACTGGTTGGTGTCTTGGCTGCGGCGTTTATCGCGCTGCTGTTTGTGCCACCTGCTATTACCTTAAATTACATGAAACCGCAACTGGAACAAGCGGTATTAGCCCAGACCGGTATAGATGCCGAGTTTAAGGGTGATATTAATTTTAGTCTGCTGGGGCGCGCCACAATTGTTGCACACGATATTACTGTGCCATATGGAACAATTCATTCGGTAATGTTTGCAGTGCCTTGGTTTAGCGTTTTTCATCCAACAGATACTGAACTGACTGGCCCTATTTCGTTGTATGGCGCACATCTTGCTATCAACAACCTGAACGCGATTGATTTCAAAAATAAAATCACACTGTATAATTCGGTTATTCGTTTTAGGTCGCATGATTACGAGGTTATTCGTGGCGAACTGGCACACGGTCGCTTTAATGGCACCGTTCGCACCAACCAGCATAAATACGAAGTATCATTTGATAATGACGAATTTGTGATTCATAACCAAAACAACCAATTGGAAATTGTTGGGCAATTATATTCAGACGGTTCTGCACGTGGGCAAATGTCAATTATCACAGATGATGTAAACAGATGGTTTGAATTTCCAGAACCCAAAATCAACGAAACGGTTGACCTGACCATGAACTTTGAATGGGACGGCGGTATTGGTTTTAATTTCACAGATATTGTTGCGAATAATATGTCCGGCAATATTCGTCTGTATCCGGACGGTCGACGCGACATAGATTTGACCGCAAACGATATGGATTTTGATTTTTCATTTTTAACACAACCAAACAAAGTTCTGCGCGGAACAAATCTGAAACTTGATTTTCGTGGCAACATAAAGTTCGGCAAAGAAAAGTTTAAGCATGTAAAAATCAATGCCATTGGCACAGATGAAAAATTACAAATCGGCAGTATTGTCGCCGACGATATTGCGATTACCGGCGGAACGATTGATGCAACCGGCGCACATGATGTATTGGTTGCAATGCCTGTGCATGGAACAAATATTATGTGCCTGTTCAGTGGAACCCCCACCGCGTGGGAATGCAAAGAATATACACATGGTAATTTAACCGGATCGCTGCGGGTCAACGGTGACGTGTTTGATATTTCTGTGACGGCACCCGCAAAAATGCCTGACATTACCAGTGTGCGCAATCACGCATTGCGATTCGGACGTCGTGGTGTCATTCATTTTTCCTTTATTGATGCGGCGGGAACATTAACGATTGATGGCGATAAAATGCGCCCAGAGTTTACATTTGCGAAAAACAAAGACCTTGGGTGGTTGGGCGCGAAACTGCCATTTTTACCAAAGTCTATGGCGGATTCTGTTGGCGATTTTCAATGGGAATCGGGGGCTGTTGTATTTCACCCACATGACGGCACATGGCAAATGGCTGTGCAAAACGATTTCTTTTATATCTATGGCACAAACTTCAAAGTATGGTTCCCTAACCTAGACTTACAATCACTGCGCGATAATATTTATACTGTATCCGGCGAATACAAAAATGGTGTTGTTTCTGACTTAACAATCAACATTGCAAATCATGTATTTACAGGATCAGCGGTTGATGGCGCAATCACATTAACCACAGATGTATTAAACCTTGATTCATTTTTATCGCAAAACTATATGGAACATTTCGAAGAGATGTCGTTCCTGACCATGCATCCACTTATGTTGCCATTTGATACCGACATAAAATTATCTTTGTCGGCGGACAAATTAATATTTGACGGAACAGAATATAAAAACTTTGTCTATTCTTTAAAGCCAAATGCCCAAGTGTTTTCTGTATCGGACGATTATCGCGGAAACATTTTAGCAACCATAGAACGCAATGGACATAACTATGATATTTCATTACAACTAAATCGTTTTGCAACAAACGGCAAGATTTTGAACGAATTGATGCCACTTAACATAGGTGAATCATATATAACCGGCGATATTGCCATGAAAACATATGGTATGATTGCACACGATTTGGAATACAATCTGAACGGAACAATGGACCTGACCTTTACCGGTGGCTATATCTTTGGTTTGGGACTTGATGATTTCTTTGCAAACGCCAACAAGATTACTATATTTGATGCAGAACGCGCCTTGGCGGCTGCTTTAAACGATGGTCAAACCAGACTGAAATCATTGCACCTTGTCGGCAAATATGACCAAGGTAATTTTGAAACGACTGAACCACTTGCACTATCTGTGCCACACGCAGATGCGACTGGCAATTTACAAATCAAAGACGGAAAGATGTCGGCACAATTCTATTTAGTTCTGCGTGGCACCGCGCCTGAGCCGTCGCCAATTGATTTAGAGGTTTTACCAAATGGTGAACGTCTGTTCTCTTTGTCGGAAATTATGCAAAACTTTGATCCCGCGTACATGCGCGAATTTGTAAAAACACACGACAGATATTGATATAAAAAAACATAAAAAAACACCGGCAAATGCCGGTGTTTTTTAATTTAGTTTTTTGCCCTGATTTTAATATGGACATCACGCAATTGTTGTTCGGTTACTTCGTTTGGTGAACCCATCAACAAATCTTGTCCACGTTGGTTCGCAGGGAACGCGACCGTTTCGCGCAAACTTTCACCGGTCCCCAGTATTTCAGAAATCAATCTGTCGATACCGAAACCGAAACCACCGTGCGGTGGTGCGCCATACTTAAATGCGGTATATAGCGCTGAAAAGTTCTTTTCAACCGCCTCTATTGGATAGCCGGCAATATCAAAGCACTTTTTCATAACTTCTGGGTTGTAGTTGCGCAAACCACCACTGCACATTTCAATACCGTTTATAACCATATCAAATTGTGCCGCCTTGATAGAGAACGGGTCGCGTGTTGATAAATCTTCCACCGAATCGATTAACGGATACGAGAATGGGTTGTGCGTGAACTTTGGCGCACCGCCACGATCTTCGTCCGGTTCAAAGAATGGGAAATTATCAACCCAACAAATTGCAAAGTCGCGTGGATTTACCAAACCTAAATCTGCGCCCAACTTATTACGCAATTTGCCGGCGGCCTTGGATGCTTTTTCAACTTCATCACAAACAAAGAACAAAGATGAATTATCACCCGCAATTTCACGCAGTTTCGCAATACGTTCCGCATCCAACTTTTTCGCAACTGGACCCTTGGCTTCTTCGGCAAACACGATATATCCCAAACCACCCAGTTCCAATTCCTTGGTCGCATATTCGCCAAGTTTATCGAACCAAGAACGTGGTTTGTCCGCAGTGTTTGGTGCCGGTATCGCACGAACAACACTGCCGTTTTCAACAGCGTTTGCAAAGATTCCAAAATCAGATCCGCGGAATATCTCGCTTACATCCGATATCAAAATCGGGTTGCGCAAGTCTGGTTTATCAGAACCATATTTCAACATTGCATCATCAAATGATATATGCGGTATTTCTGGATATACATTTGCATCCGGTGCAAATGTTTTTATTAATTCTGGAATAACCGCCTCGCCGATTGCCTGAATTTCGGGCAATTCCACAAAGGACATTTCCACGTCTAATTGATAAAACTCCAACA
Organism: Alphaproteobacteria bacterium; assembly: GCA_017642625.1. The sequence continues at coordinate 5,117 of JAGCOQ010000106.1, forward strand.
ATCTGTCCGAACGCAAATCTTCGTCGCGAAAACAAGGCGCGATTTGGAAATAACGATCGAACCCAGATGCCTGTAATAATTGCTTAAACATCTGTGGTGCTTGGGGCAACGCATAAAACTTGCCATGATTCAAACGACTTGGCACCAAGAAGCAACGCGCCCCCTCGGGTGAGTCAGCCGTCAAAAGCGGTGTTTGGAACTCTGAAAAGCCCAAATCCCACATTTTATCACGCATCCACTTTATCATTTTATTACGCATCAAAATATTGTGGTGCAATCTTTCGCGACGCAAGTCCAAGAAACGATATTTATAGCGCAATTCTTCACCAATATCTTCATCACCAAACACTGGGAACGGCAACGCTTCGGCTGCGGTTAAAACTTTCCAATCAGCCGCTTGGATTTCAATATGACCGGTTGGAATCTTGTCATTAACTTGGTCTGCATCACGTGCAACAACCTTTCCTGTGATTTGAATAACCGATTCTGGATGGACTTTTTCAAGTTGTTCATCACCACCGTCAAACACAATCTGGGTAATACCATAGTTGTCGCGCAAATCGACAAACAACAACGACCCATGGTCGCGTTTGCGGTGCACCCATCCCGACAGTGTGACTGTTTCGCCCACATTTGACGCGTTCAATTCGCCACAAGTGTGCGTTCTGTATTTAGACTTTAAAGATAACATTTCGACCCCTTTTTATTCGGGTGCAAAAATCAAATTTGGATTTCGGCACCCATTTTACATACCGCAGGGGCGCAGATTCCTGCGCGGTGCCACCCCGCATTTATTACTTTTACTGGGATTAAGAACTCGGTGATTGTCAGACACTTCAACGCCCCGCCCCCGAAAAACTTAGTGAATATATCTTAAACCCAAAAAATCCGTTTTGCAAGCAATATAAAAAAACCGGCAATCGCCGGTTTTTTATCGTTGTTTATAACTATCTATGTATTTATATACATCGTTTCGGACATCCTTTGATGCCAGATTTAACAGGTTTTCTGATTTCCCATTTATTTCAAACGTCATCATTTCATTTATAAGCGTTTTTTTGTTTATAAATGGTGGCAACATAAGACGATATTCCGCCAAACTTTCATTTCCAATAAACAAATCTTGATACGTTGACGGTTTATAAACCATGTCTTCCAATGCCAAACAAAAAACCTTGTTTGCAACATCAATTAAATTGTACTTTGGTTTCAATTTGTATGACACATGTGGTAATATTTCACCTTCTTTTAATGGAACCACTTCACTTATTTCAGATAAATAACCTGCTATTATTGCAGATATTTCATCTGCTACATAAAACTCTCTGGTTACCAGCCCCTTGTAATGAGCCTGCAATCTCACATTCATAGCATGTCTTAATTCATGATAACAATTGTATCTTGCATGATCGTTTATCTTTTCAACATCTTTATGTCCCTGTGTGGTAGTGGTTACATCATTAAAATGATGAGATGTTATTTTATCATCGAACATATTATATTCACCAAACCGCACAATAGTATAATCATCTGTATCGCGAATATCGATTGTGTCTCGCACTAAAAAAGTCGACATATTTTCAGACATAACCCTAGCAATTTGACCATTAGAACGTTCTTCTGCCACAGATGCCCAAAACAAAGCACCAGCCAACGCCGCGCCACAACCGGCAACCGCCAATATTCTTTTAAGATTTATCTTTTTATTTGCCATATAAAATCCTTTGATACAAAAACAAATATAATACAAAAATAATTATTGTCAAGTAATAATTATAAATAAAAAAGTATCAAAGATACGAAGGATGGTGCCCTAAGCAAGAATCGGACTTGCGACTCGTCCTTACCAAGGACGTGTTTTACCACTAGACTATTAGGGCAACGGTAGCCGCATTATAAACCGCACTTTTTAAATAATCAAGTTGTTAGTTTATTTCACAAAATGTGCCAAAAATTCGGTATTTCCACTGCCCCCTGCTATTGGCGACTTGATTACCCCACGACATTCAAACCCATGCGCGGCAAACGCCGAAACCACATTTTCCACGACCGTTTTATGCACCGCTTCGTCACGAATGACTCCGCGATACCGCGCCGATATTTCCGGCCCACATTCAAATTGTGGCTTAATCAGGCACACAACCTCTTGCAATCGTGGCAAAGTTGCCAATTTATCCAAAATCTTGGTGACCGAAATAAAAGAAACATCAATTGTTGCAATATCAACATTTGCGACCAAATTATCGTCTATATAGCGGAAATCCGTTTGTTCATGCAAATCAATCTTTGGATTATCGCGCAAACTGGCATGCATTTGATCGGTGCCAGTATCAACCGCAACAATATGCGCCACCCCACGACGCAACGCAACATCACAAAAACCACCGGTGGACGAACCAATATCAATCATATTACGTCCTGTCATATCAATATGGAAATTATCCAGCGCATGCGCCAATTTTAACCCGCCACGCGAAACAAACGGCATTACCCCACCCCGCACAGAAATCAAGTCAGTATCAACGACATCAAAACTGGGCTTGGTAATCTGGGTATCGCCATAAAACACCGCCCCATCACGCACAGCATTTGCGGCGCGCGTCCGCGATTCAAACAACCCAAGATTTACCAACGCAACATCTATTCGCATATCATGATTTTTGCAAATTATTTATGAAAGTCAATCAGACAAGAATATTTAACGAATTATCGAAACACTACCACCCTAGTGCTTTGGCAATTTGTGGTGTAGAACGCTCTGCAACATATCTTGCTTCCACTTCTATTAAAACATTTTGATAGCCATTAAAATTCTCTTCAGGTCTAACATAATACCGTCGCGACAAAAGTTCTAATTGTTCTGGTATAGAGCTTTTGTTCACACTTTGGAAACTGTGTACGTTTTCATGAATTATTGTATCCAAGGCATCTCTTACACTTCGATATTTTTTTATATCATAATCAAATTCCCTACTGATGTTTCCCCCCGGCGCACGATGCTGTCCCCAAGCGCCACCAATATCACCAAACCCTATTACTGTATCACCTGCTCTTACTCTGCGCTCTCGTGTAATAATATCATGAACATTTTCAACAAATTGTCTCTTTTCTGCATATGACAATCTGTTCCAATTTTTCCCCTTTTGCACCAATTCAGGGTTGCTGCTTATTCTACGAATTGTTTCATCCGCTATATCTTGTGCCAATAACCCCGCTTTATATTCATCAAATGCACCAACACTTTTCATTGCGTTAACGATATCCAGATTAGATCCTCCTGCCCTTATCACGGAATAGACATAATCTAATTTGCGTTTCAAAACACTTTCGGGCATATTATTATAAATTTTATCAAAAATACCACGTCCGTGAACACTCCCACCATTATAATCTTTTAACCAATTTGTAGGCACGTTATCCCATCGTTGGAACACGTTCTCTCTGGCCACCCCTATAAACTTTTCCCCACCCTTTGTTTGACCGGCGGAAACAAAAAATCCATTTCTTCGTAAATCATCTATCAATGCGCCAACATCTTCGTTATCATTTATTATAATTCTATAATAATCGTGCCCCAAACTATTGGTTGCCCCAGACCTTAACTCCGCTTTTTTACTGTATTTACGCAGCAAGTCATCAATGTTATCAGAAACATCCCCGATTTTACGGAACACTTTCACTGCTTTGCCGTTAGCAACGTCGTCAACCAATTCAACACCTTTAGATTTCAACAACTGATTCAAACGATTCCATTCTATTGGTTCCATACGCCCAACCGGCAAACCCACCGATTTTCCTGTTTTTATAAAATCGTCATAATACTTACCAAACGACTTACTGGCTCTGTTACCCAAACGAATTATTTCGCTCGTTTTTGTCATTTTGGCCAATAACTTATCTGGGTCTAACAACAAGATTAAGGCAAACAGACTTCCCTTTACAACCTTGTTGCTTATTTCTTCAACAGATAATTTTCTAACAATCTCTTCATCACCAACGATATCATTCATCTCGATTAACTTTGCGACTGTATCGGCACGAACTTCTGGCGATAGTTCCGGCAAATCGCCCGACATGACACCCGCATATTCACTAAACACCGACATAACACAGTATTTATTTATCTCTAAACTATCCTCTGATGATATATCACCACATTCTTCCGCAGATGCCATAAAGCGTTTATAATCGTTATATGGTATACGGCGTGTCCATGCATCAACAGCCTCGAACACTAAATCTATGGCCACAGATGCACCAACCAACACAACCACAGGAACAGACGACATCCCGACCGTCGCAACAGTAAGCACAACACCACTTGCAATCTGTAATCCTAAATCGACATTATGCGCAATTTCTGCATCATTCAATATACAACCGCCAAGCGTTGTATCATAATGTGTGCCCGCCCTTCCACGTGCAATCAACACATCATTAAGTTTTACGCATTCTGCGGGTTCTAAGCCACGGCAGTTTCTGTCATCACCACGACCACCCAAAGATTCACACGCCATACGTGATGCACCAGCCGCCGCAACATAATCGATTTTTTCCGTCAAATCTTCAAAAACAAAATCAACCGCACGTCCGTCCGCCTTGCAACGCAGAACATACTTTGCATTAGCCGCAGATGAATCCGCCAATGTATAAATCTCTGGCCCACATTTAGCACTCTTTGCGCCATACTGATTTATCAAATATTCCTCTACACCGCGTTGTGCCGCTTCGGAACGTAATTGATTCTTTAAAAACCTATTACTGTCTACGCCTTCTATGCGGTTCAGTTCTACTTCTGTTAACTTCAACGCGTCTTTACCCAACACACATGCACCTGTGGTGTAATTAATCGTATGACCTATTTTCTGCGCCAAAGTTTTCATATCACCATTACAAATATCTTGGGATACATCGCAACGGAAATTATACTTTTTATCTGTATCATCTCGCGCCGACAAAACAGTGCCGCCAAAGAAATCACACAGCATCTTGTTTTCTGATTCAATCGAATCCTTGTCTGGATTTTTGTTCAAATTGTTAAATTCAAATTCATACGCCTTGCCACCCGCTGTGCACTGTATAAAGCCCTGGGCACCACGTTTAACATAATTGTTTAAGCAAGTAAGCGATAACCCCTGCTTTTTCCCATAAGATGAAATAAACTGCTTAGCAATCGGAGACTGTGTCTTTAACTGTTTAAAATCAGACACACATGTTCCACTTTTGCCCTTTTTGCAAGAATACGAATATTTTAAAACGTATCCATCTAAACCAACGCATTTGTGGCCACCCGTTTCCATCGGCAACCATAATCCGTTCCATTCGCCACACAACGCTTCGGTACCAATAGCACGATCTAAATCAATCGCCCCACGAGAGTTCGACAACACATATTCCACAAAGTCGTCGCACTTATCATTCTTATAACTTGCTATTGAATATTCTCCCTTGCACGCGGGATCATCCGGATGTTCCAAGCAATATGTGATGTTCGCAGCCACGCATACACGCAACATATCAGACAGATTTATTTTGCCCGTATTCGCATCGCGCTTTTCCAAAAACATTGCTGCGGCTGGCGCCTTGTAATCGTCTGCTACAAACTTATTAAGCGCATCTTCAAACGCCGCCGCAGATATATACACTTGGCGTTCATCATATACAACACCACTTTCTTCTGCGCGAACACAAAAACATAATAATGATAAAAATATAGCGGAGATTATTTTTTTCATTTCAGAACCCCCGTACATTTTTCGGCAACCGTTGCCACTTTCTTTATCGCACTAATTTGTGTCGCATTAAATACCGTTGCCGTCGCAGATGCGGCCGTTGTCGCACCCGCTAATATGTTTGATGCTGTGTTCAGATTCTTTTCTTTCTGTTTACCAGCATCTGTATTATCGTTTCTTGTCGCATCTGTGTTCGCCATCGCAGATGTCACCGTTCCAGCCACGCCGGTTGTCGCGCCAACAATTGATGACACCATTGCACCCTTGGCACGCTTTTCAATTGCAGATATATTAACCCCATCATATTCGCGGCATGCCGCAACAATAGATGTTGCCTCACTCACATCAACGCCGTCCATACGAACCTGACCAATTACCAGGTTTAATGCATCAACTGCCTTGCGGCATTCGTCAATCTTGTCTTGGATTTCCCCGTTTGCGCCGTTTTTGGACGCTATAATCGCACCGGCAACATTGGTCACTGTTGACCCCGCCATCAATCCAGTGCGCCAATTACCAAGTTTTTTAGATTGCGCTTCTAACTTCTGTATTTCGGTTTCTGTTTCCTTTGCGTTCTTACGGAACTTGCCCCACGCGTCTACATTTGCTTTGTGTTCCGCTTCGCTGATTTCTGGTTCCGGAATATTCTCGTCTTGATTACGCAACGTCTCCAGTATCTCTTCCAATTCTCTAATTCGTTTATCTTTGTTCGCCTTTATAACACCAACAACCGTTGCGCCGGCACCCGCCGCCGTTCCAACACCAGTCACCGCAGTATTTATACCCGCCATTTTCTTTAAATCTGCTAAATCATCATCAATACCAACACATGCCGTATAAGTTGCACGCAACGCAGTGTCCAACAACAACTGATCCGCATGTGCAGGCAACAAAAATAACATCCCCAAAAAGTAAAAAGAATACCTTCTCATCTCTGGCTATATATTATATCACAAAAACACCCCCAACCCAAATACAAACCGTGCCATTACACGTACATATATAATATATAAAAAACACCGGCAAATGCCGGCGTTTTTGCGTATTTTTTATAATTAATTATTCCAAACAACAATTAACTTTGTTTTTTACCCATTTTCCAAGACGTTTTACCGCAGATTCGTTTTTTTTACCTGCGTCTTTACCGGCGTTTTCCGGTTTTTTTTCTGTTTTTTCATCATTTTCTTTCTTAACAATGACCGCTTCGTAAAATTCTGGAATCTGTTCATGAACACCACCAAGGTCAATCAGGTGCATATTCAAGCCCCAGAACAAAGAATACAAATCATATGCTTTATCAAACAACGCATAAGCATCTTCTTTCTTGCCCGCACCCAGTGCTTTGGTTCCAACTTCCATCAAGCGCATTGATGCCGCCAACAAGTGTTTTGAAATGCACCATACTTCTGCACCATCTGTTGCTGATTTATCAACAATGCGTGCCATCAATTCTTTACGCATTTCGCGCACAGTGTTAATTAAATCATAAAACCCTGGCTTTTCCGTTTTCGCACCACTAAAAAAGAAATGTTCTTCCAACGAAATCAGATTCATTAAACCAATGGACAAATCTTGATCGGATGACAAATCCAACGGATTAACCTTTTTTGCGGCATCCATCTGTTGAATCATTTCTTCCATAGATAATTTTTTCATATCTTCTTTTCCTGCCATTTTCATAATTCCTTTATATATTATTCAAGTGTAATCATAATATTAAACAAACCCGCAAAAATCAACATGTATTTGTGCCCAGAAAAACACAAAACCGGCATACGCCGGCTAAATAGTGGTAGCGGGAGAGGGACTTGAACCCCCGACACGTGGATTATGATTCCACTGCTCTAACCAGCTGAGCTATCCCGCCAATGCACCGCATTATAACAGACATTTTTGCGTTTGCAAGGACATTTGAATAAATCCCTTTGCATAAAATCCCCAAAAATGATACCATTGTTCCGATATGAGAAAGAGTGTTGCCTTTTTACTTTTGGCCATGTGCAC
>JAGCOQ010000015.1 GCA_017642625.1 Alphaproteobacteria bacterium
AACATACACAAACGCGATTAAAACGTTGTTGTCGGTATTGCAGCGCAACGGAAGCGACGACGGCGACGAATTAATGCAAATGTTGCAGGAATTCAAGAAATGACGAAAAACCATTTACAGATTTATGCCGACATGATCGAACACGGCGACGTGATCGTTGGCGAATATATCGAAAAAGAAGTTGAAAACTTATTGCGGGACTTATCCGACCCGCGTTTTATATATGATACACGCGAAGCCGAACGGCGTTTTGCGTTTCAACAAAAATTTTGTTTGCAATCCAAAAAACCATATTATAAAAAGCCAATTGAATTAATGCCGTGGCAAAAAGCATTTTGGGAACCGCTTTATTCGTTCATTTGGCGCGACACGCAATTGCGCCGATTTAACGAAGCACTTTTGGAAGTGGCACGAAAAAACGGAAAATCCACAATGTTTGCGGCGGACGGTAACACGGATTTATTCATTGGCGACGGCGGACAATCCATTTGTTGTGCGTCAAATGATGATCGTCAAGCGAAGTTAATTTGGCGTGAAATTGCAGGCATGCGCGGCAGGCTTGACACACACGACAAAATAACGTCGAAGAATCTAACCGAAATTAGAAACGATTTAGAAAATATTGAAATATTCCGATTATCAAGCAAGACGCAAAACAAAGACGGATTCAATATTGATAAGGCATATTTGGACGAATCCCACGACATGCAAGACGAAGAAATCGCGGAAGCGATTTGGCGCGCTATGTCGTCAAAAGACGACCCGTTATTTATGAATTGCACAACGCAGGGTTTTATAAATGACGGGTATCTTGATCATAAAATCGACTATTGCAAAAAGGTTATTGACGGGGAAATTGACGACCCGCAAATTATGGCGTTCTTATATGAGCAGGATTCCGAACTTGAAATTTGGGAAGATCGCGCAAGTTGGGAAAAATCCAACCCGTCAATTCGTTATGGTGTCAAAAAGGTTAATAAACTATTGCGCGACATGGAAACCGCGAAGCATGACAACGGCGCAAAAATCCACATGTTGTGCAAGGATTTTAACATCAAGCAAAACACGGCGGCGGCGTGGTTAGCAAGCGACGATTATAATTATAATCAAGAAGTTAAAACGCTTGAAGATTTCCGCGGTTGTTTTGCATTGGCGGCGGTTGACTTATCGGAAACAACGGATTTAACAAACGCCAAATTGTTATTAATGAAACCCGACGACCCGACAAAATACGTTTTTTCGCATTATTGGATTCCCGAAGGTAAATTGAATTTAGCCGACGACGCAAGCGCGGGGGCGCACTATAAAGAATGGGCGCGTGACGGACTTTTGACAATATGCGCGGGATATGATAATAATTTAATGGAAGTTGCCGACTATTTGGCGGACTTAAAAAAGAAATACGACATTCGTATTTTAAAATGCGGTTACGATCAACGTTTTGCGCGGGAATTCCTAACACGCATGGACGAATACGGAATAGAAACCGAACGAATATTGCAAACGCCCGACGTTATGTCGTCACCTATGAAGCAAGTTGAAGCAGAATTGAAGGCGCGTTTGATCAATTACGGGTCGAACCCGATTGACCGTTGGTGTTTGTCAAATTGTTCGATTAAGGTTGACAATTTGGGGCGTGTTATGGCGGTTAAGATAAACAAGCAACACACCCGAAGAATTGACGGCGCGGTTACGTTAATTATTTTATATGCAACGTTGCAGCGGTTTAAAAGCGAATTTTATAAATTGATACAATAACGGGGGCGTGCAATGGGTTTTTTTGATTTTTTGAAGAAAAAGGAAAAGCCGATAAATTCGGCAATTTTCGCGCCGACATCAAACGGAACGTTGCCGTTTTACACTTCTTTTGGTGATTCAATTTACGCAAGCGACGTTGTAGTTCAATCTATTCGTTGCAAAGCAAATGAATTTAGAAAACTCGACCCGCGACATATTAGGGACGACGGAAAAACCCGCACGACAATATACGATTCAAGCATTGCAAAAGTTTTACGACAACCGAACGAAATAATGACAACGTCGGATTTGTTGAGCAAAATTTGTATATTGTTGGAACTTAACAAAAACGCGTATATTTATCCAACTTCTTACATTTCAAAAGGTGAAGAAAAGTTTTACACGGGTTTATACGTATTAAAGCCGCGCACGGTAACATATTTAATTGACGCAGCAAATAAATATTTTGTCGAAATGCTTTTTGATTCGGGCGCAGTTGTAACGGTTCCGCGTGATCAAATAATTCATGTTCGCAAGGATTACGGCGTTAATGATTATTTCGGCGGCGGCGCATTTGGCGGCGGCGTGGAAGCCGAAGAACTTTTGAAGGCATGCGCAGAATATGACAAACTTTGTCAATCCATTTCAAAGGCGTTAGAATTGTCATGTCAAGTTAACGGCATTTTGCGCGTTAACTCTTATTTAGACGATAAGAAAAAGGAAGCCGAACGACAAGCATTTGAAAAGAAGTTGCAAAACAACGAAAGCGGTTTACTCGTAACGGATTTAAAAGACGAATATATTAACATGCCGCGCGATATTAAATTGGTGGATTCGGAAACGCTAAAGTTTTTCTATCAAAACATCACACGTTCAAACGGCGTTTCAATGGCAATATTAAACGGCGATTATACAAAGACACAAAAAGAAGCGTTTTATGAGCACGCATTGGAAGCAGATATAAAAGCGTTGGCGCAAGCAATGACACAAACATTGTTTACCGAACGCGAAAAATCTTTTGGTAATAAAATTTTGCTATATCCGAACGATATAAACTTCATGTCAACGTCGGAGAAAATCGAAGCATTAAAAGCAGGATTGCCCGCGGGTATTTTTACACGTAATGAGGCGCGCGAATTGTTAGGATTTCCGCCGATTGAAAACGGTGATCAAATTCCGCAGGGTTATAATTACACGATCGACGCAAGCACGGGCACCAACACAACGGCACCGATTGCAGATAATAACGAATAATTGTAAAATGCAAACAAGGGGGTTTGATTTTATGAAGAACACCGAAAAAGAAACACGATTAATTAACATTGAGGATTTTACAATTGAACGCCGCGACGACGGAACCGACGGATTAATTATTGAGGGTTACGCCGCCGTGTTTAACG
>JAGCOQ010000107.1 GCA_017642625.1 Alphaproteobacteria bacterium
CAATCGGTGGCGGGACGAGATTTGTGAACGATTTGTTGAAGACCGAGAAACGTTTATAGATAAGTTTAAAACGCAGGATGTGGAAGTAGCCAGACACTGGATACCATGCAGCCATGTTATAGACACTGATTGGTGTGATGATTACTACTATATGCAATATAGATATTGTTATGAAAACAAATGTCGTTTCTATAGGGGGTGGGATGTTAAAAAGGAGAAACATGATGGCCCAACGGCAATGAAGTTTTTTGCAAATGCATTTGGTGATGCGGTGACCAATTTGGTCGCGACTCGTCATTTTGTCTATGCCAACAAGGATTTATTGCCAGATGTTAGTGATGTAAATTTCATCAAAGCATTCAATCATTTTTGTTGGTATGCATCCAGTCGGTATCGCAAAAGATGGGGAATGTATTTTTCAAAAAATAACGAAGTTAAATTTTGGAATCATTATATCAATTATTATGACCATACTGATGAATTTAAAAAAGCGGAAGAATGCATACAGGGTGCGATAAAAACAATAGAAGATTGGATAAACAATCCAAATGTATTTTCGTATGTGTATAGCGGTGGACAGTATACCACTGAAATTGATAAAAAGGTGGTCGTTCCCGAGAAAAAAGATGATGAAGAACCAGTTGAAGAACCAGAAGACCTTAAAACTCGTGTGGCAAAATTAAAAGAAGAACTTTTAAACAAACGCATGCATATGGTCGAAAATCCGGCAATCTTGGTTGAATCCCCGGGAAAAAACATGCAAATCATCTATGTTGATGATACTTCTTGGACTGATGGTAATGGAAGGGACGATTGGTGGATAACAGATTCTTTTGTTATCGCAGAATATATCAAATCAGGTATGAAACAGAAGATCTCTTATGGGTTCAAATGTGATGATGAAACACACAGATACCCAAGAACGGAAGGTTTGGCAAATGGATTGCTCTCTACACTAGAGATTTTACAAAGATTACAAACCAGAACAAAGTTAAAATGGGCACCATCAAAATTGTTCGAAAAAGAACAGGGAAAAGATAGTGCGATAAATGTTCTGCATGTTAATGAAAACTATAACGGTGTGACAATATTAGATCCAAAAAATATCAAGGAACCAATTGCATGTGACCATTATGAAGTACGTAAGATTGATATGGGTGGTTATTGGTCAGGACAACCATCAGTGATTCTGTTGTATGCTGGAATGAACAAGGTGTCCAGCATTATACATTGTGATGAACCAGAACAAATAATATCGCATATTGTCAGTCGAAACAAAATAATACAAATGTTGGCCAGCAGAAATGCCTATAAAGCCTTGAAGCAATATAATACAGTAAAAAAACAAATTCAAAAATGGGTGGCGCAATCTGCCGAAGATGATATGCCATTCTAGAACAGATAAAGAGTGAAAATAATGAAAACAATTAAACCAGATTTAACATTAAGTATGGATGACAAGATATATTTGGCGGTGTCAAAAAGCGAAACAGACAAGTTGATGTTTGTTTATACGTTGGCGTGCCTTAAAGATAACGAAAAATCGACAAATGTAAATATGTTGCCAACGCGTGAAATTCATGCGTTCCGCGATAAAGAAGCCGGAAAATTGTATTATGAAACGATTGAACAAATTATTGACTTTAATACAAAGGACGAAGGTCACGCTGTATTCTTGGAAACAAACAGCGATTTGATAGAACGCTTTTCGGCAAACAGCAGATAAAAAACAAAAGGAAGGAAAAATGAAAAGAGAACCCGTTGAGAAAAAGCCTGTAAAGAAAGTGATTTCTTATCATATGCTTCCATATGGGCAAAGGTATAAAGTGTTTATCACATACATAATATACACAGGGCACGCAATCGACGATATAAAGAAAAAGTATGAAGAAGATTTTGTTTGTAATGCAGAAAGAGTCGCCATTTTACGGGAAAAGTATGACAACTCGATGGCCTTTGTAGAAAAAAGGTTAAAGGTAGAGTTCCGCCAAATTGGTGCAAACGAATTTGTGACAAAAACAGAGATTGCAAAACTGTGGCAACGATAAGTTTAGTTGTTGCAATAATTTTCAAAAATCGCTAGTCTTGCAAATATAAAGGGGGACAAGATGGCGAAAAAGAAACAAGAAGTAGAAGTCATTGACATGGGCGGTGCAAAAACCGTTGCCAAAAAGAAATCCTTTGTGACGCGGGTGCGGGTTATATTCGCAATATTCTCTATCATATGGATTGCTTTTGCGTTGTGGTATCCGTTATACATACGGGATAAATATGCCACTTCACTTAAACAATCGACGGTTGTTGCGATATTCTATGACATGCAACAGAATATTGCCAAACAATACGAAAAGATGTTGCAGGGGATTAAGAAACAAATAAATCTTGAAAAACCAATTGGTCAGGTTATTGACAAGGTGAAAATGGCAGAGGGCGCGGTGAATAAAGTGACCGACACCACAGCCAAGGCGACCGAAGCAACCAACAAAGCCAAAGATACAACATCGGGTGTCAAGGCGTTAAGTGGTATTGCCAACAGGTTCGGAATCAATACATCTGGCGTTGATAAAGCGGTGGACAGTGTTGATAACACAATTGGCAAAGCCGATAAAGCCATTGCCAAGGTTGATGATACCGCCGCGTTGGTGAATCAAAAATTGACCAGTGTTGAAAATGAATTGACCAAGGTTGCCAAGACCGAAGTTGATAAAGTTATCGACGAAGCGATAAAGAACAATGTTGATCCGGCTGTGGCAATGTTGCTGACGAAATATGATGTAAAGCACGTGTATCCATGGGAACCATCAACATGGCCAACCGCGCGCAAGATTTATGCGGATTTGGTGGCATCTGACATTGATTTCGTGCAAACGATTATCAAGACGGTGAATAAGTATTTCAGTTATGTCATGTGTATATATCTGATTGCCATGTGGGGCATTGGACTTTACATCTGGCTGACTGTGCGTAAATATGTCATGGGCCTTATTGCGCCGTTTATCGTATGCCCGCGTTGTGGTCATACCTTTGCGGACAAGCGCACAGCAATAAGTTTCTTGAAACTGCTGCAGCCATGGAAATGGATATAATATCCAAGTTATATGAACCGCCGGCTTGGCGGTTCTTTTTTGCAAAAAATACTTGCAAAGTCAAAAAACTTATGTCAAAATACCCCCACAGTGCGAGCGTAGCTCAGTTGGCTAGAGCGCAACCTTGCCAAGGTTGAGGTCGAGGGTTCGAGCCCCTTTGCTCGCACCAAAAATTTTAAAAACCATCCGAGAGGGTGGTTTTTTGATTTTTACGGCAAAGGGGCGAGTTGCGAGGCGAGGCGGTTTAACCGCCGAAGTACTTTGCTCGCACCAGATATTTTAAAAGACACCCGTTAGGGTGTTTTTTATTTGTAAAGTGTCGTTTTTTGTGTCTATAATCCATCTCGTGAAAAGGAGTTATGTGTGACACAAATACTGTCGGAACCTTATTTGGATTATTCGGATATTTTAATCAGACCCAAAATGGGAACTAATCTTAATTCCCGCAAAGAAGTCATTTTGGAACGCACTTTTAAATTCAAGCATGGTCAGATTAGAAACGGTTTGGGCGTTTTTAACGCCAATATGGCTACGGTCGGGAACTTTGTTATTGCCAAGAAATTGTTGGCGCGCGGTATGTTTGCAACAATTCATAAACATTACACGATTGATGAAATAGGGCAATTTATGCTGTCTGCCCGCGGGGAAAATGTGCCACTGGACAATTTGTTCATTACAATCGGGCTGAAAAACATAGATGATGAAATAAAAAAACTGAAAGATTTAGAATCTAAATACCAATGGACATCACCGCGTAATATCTGTATTGATGCACCGAATTTTTATATACCAAAGGCACTTGATATTTTGGCGCGCGTGCGGCATGAGTTTCCCGATGCGGTAATTATGGCGGGAAATATCGCCAGTGGTGACGTGTGCCTTAAATTGCTGGATTACGCAGATATTATCAAGTGCGGTATCGGCAGTGGTTCCGCATGTTTAACACGAAAGCAAACGGGGTGCGGAACCCCCATGGTTTCATTGATTGTGGAATGTGCCGATATTGCGCATTCTGTAGGTGGTCATATCTGTGCAGACGGCGGAATCGTTGATGTTGGTGATATTTGCAAAGCACTGTGCTTAAACTCTGATATGGTTATGATTGGTGGTATGTTTGCCGGCACAGACGAAGCCGAAGGCGAAGTGATAGAAAAGCATTTCGAGACCAACGAAATCGTTGATGGTAAACATGTAATTCAGACAAAGTATTTCAAGCAATACTATGGCATGTCGTCTGAATACGCGAACAATAAATTTGCGGGTGGCATGGGCAACTATAAAACGTCCGAGGGGCGCGAATTGCTTATACCATACACCGGTTCATTGGACAAGATTTTGCAGGATATTTCCGGTGGAATCGCGTCTTGTTGTACATATATCGGCGCGACGTCGGTAAAGCACTTATCCAAATGCGCGACAATTATTCGTGTGAATAATCAACTGAATAAAG
The DNA here is from genome assembly GCA_017642625.1 of Alphaproteobacteria bacterium. The sequence goes on from JAGCOQ010000107.1 coordinate 4,537, forward strand.
TGTTTGAAAAATATTCTGTATAACAACACCCGTTTGGGGGTTTTTTTATTCTTTTTTATCAAAAGGGCTTGTGTTGTTCCCCTGTTTTTTTGTATAATTATTGTCATAACAAGGGAGGAAAATGCTAAAACGCACATCCGGTTTATATTATGGATGCGGCGGTTTTTGGCGTATTACACGGAAATAATGCGGCGATTTTTTAGTGCGATTTTAGTGCTGGTGTTAAGCGCGCAGTTTGGCGTGGCGTGGGCTGTTGACACTTGCACTGGCACTGATTTTTATGATGATGAATTAGAGGCGTGTACCCCATGTCCAAATGGGTATAATTATAATGGTGATGATGGTAAAACCGATGTTTCCCAGTGCCAAATACAATGTGCAGCCGGAACTTACATTCGCGATGCGGGGGTTTATGGATATATACGATTGGAATATTTGGAAAGCAATGGTGATGCATACATAAATACTGGATTCAAACATAACCCCGCTGCTGGTACAATTCGTGGTGAAATTCGTGTCGGTGC
>JAGCOQ010000108.1 GCA_017642625.1 Alphaproteobacteria bacterium
AGACTGTTTGATGCAGAACAGGAATTAGAGCGCATTGATGGGTTGTCTCAAAAATCAAAGTTGCGCGAAAATGTAGATGCTTTGATTGCAAAACGTTCGTTAGTGTGTGCCACAGAAATCAAGAACTTACTTGCTGCAAGCGGTGTTCACATTGACGAAACCAAATTGGCCGAAATTATAAACCAAGCGTATTTTGAATATGCTGAAATGCGTACAAGGGTATCTGATGTTGACGTATTGGGAATATATGATCATCTTTCCCCGGCAGAAAAGGCAGAAGAAAAGGCCAGATTGTTACGTCCCCCTATGTCAGAATTGTTTGGTACCAGAGGTATCGTTGACTGGAGAAAATATAATCTTTCTACCGAGAGTCAAAAATCGATAGAACGCGCTGCGCTTAAAATCTGGTCTGGTGCGAATAATGAAATATATGACGCTATTGTTGTTATGGTCAAAAAGTTCGCCGTGTATTACCCAGAATTGGATGTTGAAAAAAGCGGTTTGCCAGACAGATACATTGAATACGCATCTATGTTGCCGGATCCCGTCTGTTATGAAAGTGATATCGGATTTGGTTTTGAAAATGCGGAATCTGTGTTGCTTATGGAACGCAGTGCATCTGTGTATGGCGCACATTTGGATGCAAGTTTCTTCTGTAAACAAGGCGCAAAATATCAACTGGTTAAATTGTCCGAAGGAAAATGGCAGGTTGTCCGCACCGATAAAAATGGTCGTGTTGCAAAGACACCTGTATTCGAAGACAATTATGCGGGTTATGGATATTCCTTGTTCAGTGTTCCAAAAGAAGAAAAACAAGAAGACATCTTCTCTTTTGCGCCAGATGATGACAAGGGTGTATACATCAGTGTTCGCGAAATCTTGTGGCGCAAGAAAGGTAAAGATGACAGATATCCCGATCCAATGGGTAAAATCGTTGCAAAGCGCGATTCTGTTATGAAAGAACTTGCGTATCTAAGACCGTTGGATGAACGTATGTTGCAAATCCGTCACCAAGCGGACTCGGTTGCGAAAATCAAGCAACAGCAGTATATGGCAAGACGTTTTAACAAACGTTAAAGGTTATTGATGAAAACAAAAACGGTCGGTTCCCCGACCGTTTTTTATATTTTTGATTTTTAGGATTTCGTGGTTTATTATGGTTGCATGAAATACTTGGACGCACATTGCAGGGTTTTATAATATTTTTAATGCGGTCGAGAGGTTTTTGATTTTTTGATTTCCTCGGCGATAACACTAGAAGCCGATATCCAAGAAATGAGTGATTCTGCCCCCCAGTACGATTGTTCTTCGGACCCAATGGTTGCATATTTATTATTTAAAGAGGTTGTGTTTAATTCGTCTCTTTTCGCATCGCATTCTGGTTTGTCTTTGCCTTGATGATCGGCAAAGCATGCTTCACAGACAATAGTTTTATTTTGAAATGCAACACCGTATAGTATTCTTCGTCTATCATGATATGTTTCAATGCCCTGGGCTAGCACATGAAGCCCCTCCTTTTTGATATAGTTATTTACTTTATATGATATTGGTTGTTCGGGGTAATGTATTTCGTCAACATTTAAATCCAAAATTTCTTGTATGATTTTTATTTTTAAATTCAATGATTTTCCAAGCAATTTGTCTATCTTTTCCCAAACAGGTTTTAAATAATATTTTCTTTGATCATTTTCCTGGTGTGACACAGCTTCCTTTTTTTTACTTTGTCTTAAAAGGTTGTTTTGAGAAATTTGTAAGTTTAGCTCAGTAATTCTGGATGACAAATCAGCAAGTTTTTTGTCACATGTGGCTAACAATTTGGCAATATCGTCAAGGTTGGAATAATCAGGTTTTAACAAAGAATATAATTCATCTTTACGCTTAATTTCCTCTTCATACTCCGATTCTTTGTCGTGTAATTCGGCTTTTATATGTTCAATATCAACATCGTTATCCGTCATTTTTGTCTCCGTGCTTTTATTTGCGAAATTAATTCTAGCAACGCTTGCAGGTCATCATTGTTAATTTTGTATCCTTCTTTATATCTAAAAACAACGGGTTGTTTATCTGGAGGAGTTAGGGGTGGTGCATACGACAAACCAATTTGACGGGATTTGGAATCAGAACCAGGGTGGGCATAATGCTTAGGTTGTTTTTTTGTCGTTTCGGCGACAAGCATCTTGTCTCGGTGCTGTTGGTTATATAGTTGTCTCATAGCTAAACGGACCAGAGTTACATCAAACCCACATAGTTGTGCAATCGTTTTTGCGTCAATCAATTGCAGGTTTTCTGTGGCTTTTTTGAACTGTGATATTGAGGTGTTTTGATGTTTAAGTTCGATTAATTTGAACGTTTTAAGTTTTATTAATGCCGTGCTTATTCTTGCAAATTCGTCTGTTGGTAACCATTCTTTTAATTTCAACAATGTAGCATCAAGTTTTTGGGATGCGGTGTAACCCTCTATTCCATCAAATGCCGTGGTCGCAACATCGGATAAAAATAGTGGTAAATAATCATCGGGTATCGTTTTTATTATCCCTATTATTTGTTTTTTTGTCATCAAAATATGACTCCTTTTACCCCAAAACGGTATCATGATAGAAAGCTTTTGTCAACTTTGTAGCTAGACAGTTGCTTTCTGATAAATGTTATTTTACTATGCAAGTTATGCCAGAATATATTGATGCACATTGTCATATCTTGTCCGCAGAAAAAATACACGACACATGTTCGCATGGCGTGGGGGCATTGATTGTCAATGCAACACAACCGGCGCAGTGGGAAACTGTCGCCGAATTGGCGCGGAAAGACACATGCGTTTACGGTGCGATTGGTGTGCATCCTTGGTATGTTGCGGATTTGCCGGACGGTTGGGATTTTGAACTTATTAATGCGCTGGCCACCAATCCAGATTTAATGGTTGGGGAAATTGGGCTGGATAAAAATCGCCCTGATTTTGAAACCCAAGAATCTGTGTTTTGTCGCCAATTACAAATTGCACATGATTTGTCGCGTGTTGCACATATTCACTGTGTTGGTGCATGGGGACGTATGATGGACATTTTGCGGGGCGTGGAATTGCCACCGGCAATGGTGTTGCATGCGTTTTCGGGGTCGCCGGAACTGGTGCGTGAATTGGCGGGGCTGGGGGCGTATTTTTCGTTTGGTAATGCAATAGTGGACGAAAAACACACTAAAATGCGTGCAGCTGTGGCGGTTGTACCGAAAAATCGTATTTTGGTGGAAAGTGATGCAGATGACACTTGCCACAAAAGCATGGACGAAACACTGAAAACAATGGCGGAACTTTGTGGTGTGGATTTTACCGATATGGTGGAAATAACCTGTAAAAATATGGAAGATATGTTAAATGACAGACAGATTTAAACGCATTAATGCTTTGTTGGGTGATGGGGCGATGGAAAAATTGCGTAATGCAACGGTCATGGTCGTTGGCTGTGGCGCAGTTGGTTCGTTTGCAGTCGAAGCATTGGCACGCAGTGGCATTGGACACATTGTCTTGGTCGATTTTGATACGGTCGAAGAATCAAATATCAATCGCCAGATATTCGCATTGTCGTCCACCATTGGTATGCCAAAGGTTGATGTTGCGGTGGCGCGTGTGCGTGATATAAATCAAGACATTGATGTGCGTGCGATAAACACATTCTTTGATGAAAAAACGCGAATTGATGTGCAACCAGATTTTGTAATTGATGCGATTGATACAATTGATTCTAAAATCGCGCTTTATAAGTGGTGCGTTGCGCATAATGTTCCGTTTGCGGCAAGTATGGGGGCGGCATTAAAATCTGACCCGTCGCAAATTCGCGTTGGGCGCATTTCCAAGACGACTGTTTGTCCGTTGGCGGCGCGCGTGCGTAAAGTTGTGCGTGATGAAAAATTGCCTGATTTTCCGGTTGTGTATTCAACCGAGATGCCGAATAAATCCGCCGCATCGGCGGGGCGTGTGTTTGGCTCAATTATAACTGTGACGGGATCGTTTGGCCTGCGCCTTGGCGATTTGGCGATTAAAACTATAATTGGTTTATCAAAAGACAAAAATGTGATATAATAGTTTTTATGCTATTAAGTATCATATTATTAATCATTGGTTTTGTTCTGTTGGTGCGGGGGGCGGATGCGTTTGTTGATGGTTCCGTTGCCATTGCGCGCCGTTGGCATATTCCTGAAATCGTGATTGGTTTAACCATTGTTGCCATGGGCACCAGTGCACCCGAAGCGGCGGTGTCAATCACTTCGGCTTTCCAAGGGGCAAACGGTGTCGCGATTGGAAATGTTTTCGGGTCAAATATTGCAAACATTTTGCTTATACTGGGGGTGACATCTGCTATATGCGCATTGACCGTTGTTAAAAATACTGTGCGTTACGAGATTCCATTTGTCGGGTTTATAACACTGCTGCTGATGTGGATGGGTTGGCGTTATGGCATGATATCGCATGGTGGTGCGGCGGTGTTGTGCGGGCTGTTTTTGGCATTCCTTGCATATTTATTTGTTATGTCCAAGGGGACGCCAAGTGATGATTTGCCACCCGCAAAACAGATGTCGATTGCAAAAATATTGCTGTATATAATTGGTGGAATTATTGCGTTGGTGTTTGGCAGTAATTTAACAGTGAACAGCGCGGTTGATATTGCACATGCGTTAAATGTATCTGACCGAATAATCGGATTAACCATTGTTGCGTTCGGCACCAGTTTGCCCGAGCTGGTGACATGTATAATTGCGGCGTTAAAGAAAGAGTCTGATATTGCAATCGGCAACATTGTCGGTTCAAATATATTCAATATTTTGTTCGTGTTGGGAATCGCCGGCTTGATACATACAATTCCGTTCGACAGGGCGTTTTTAATTGACGGCGCGTTTGCAATGTTGGCGGTGATTTTGCTTTTTGCCGCGGTTGCGCGGACCGGTAAATTAAGTCGCACCATGGGTGTTATCTTTGTGATTTTGTATATCGCATATATTGCATATACGGTTGCTTAAATGTATTCTGAAATCCGCAGATTTGTTGGGCGGGAACGTTTTCCTAATTGCTGTATTGTGTTTGATTGTGGGTGCAAAAATGGTTATAATGCCATTGTCTGAACCCAGACAAATACAAACCTTGAAAGGAGAAAAAACAGATGAGAGGACTTACACATTACGTTCTTGTTCCATTGATGTTCATTGGCGCCTTGAACTGGGGGTTGATTGGAATCTTTGGATTTGACCTTGTGGCGTTTTTATTTGGACCGGCAACTTTGCTAACAAACATAGTATATAGTTTAGTCGGAATCGCCGCGGTTGCATGGTTGATAATCATTTTGGTTGATCAGCCAGAACCCAGACGATAAAAAAACACAAAACAAATGTTTTCATGTCAATCGCCCCGAAATATGTGGGGCGTTTTTTGTCTTTCGGGTTTTGTTATGCTTGACCCAAAAGCGATTTATTTGTAAAATTGACGGGTGAAAAGAGGGATTTTTTTATGCCGTCTGTTGTACCATATTCAGAGAAACAACAAATCTTGAAACCCGAAGAATGGGAAGACATGCGTATTTTGGACCAAAATTGCCCAACAAGTCAGGTTGCGGCAAAAACTATGCGCGCAATAGTGTCCCGTCTTTTAAAAATTGATAAATCCAGTAAAAATGTCGATATAAATGATTTCGAGTTTTTAGTATACGATAACAAAAGCGCAAATGCCGGTTTTATATCTGCGGATAAAACGCAAAATAAAAAAAATATTATTCTGGTAAGTACCGGTGTAACTAAACTGTGCAGAACCGAAGATCAACTTGCCGGTGTTTTGGCGCATGAATTGGGGCATTTTACATATTCTAAAATCTATGGCAAAAACAAGAATACTGTATTCCAAGAACGCTTTTCCGATTTGCATGCGTTGGATATTATGATTGCGGGTGGATATAACCCTGTGGCTTATTCAATGGTGTGTGAACAAATGCGCGCGTCTGCTGGGGGACATAGTTTGTTTGATGTGCATGGTTCCGCCATGGCGCGAAAGGAAGATGTGGATGCATATCTAACAAAACTGCACGAAGATATGGGTGATTTTAAGTCATCTGAACCAACGGGGCTGTATTCCGAATTTGCCCAAGTTATGGACAGTCATAGAGATATATACAGATCTTATCTGACACAGGTGTTAAGAAAGAAGTTCCCAAAAATGACGACGAGAGCGGGATATTTACCACCGCTTAGTCTGTTCTTTGATACGGTTTTATCAGAAATGAAAAGTGGCAGGCTGAATAACCGGCAACGCCTGCATGATATAACGGAATATCTGCGAAAGTATCAACCAAGGGAACATGAAATACAAAGCACACAACATTTCTTGGAACAGGTGGTAAGTTTATATACCCATGATGAAACGTTGAAATCCCTGTTGAGCAATTATCAGGTTGTAGAAATGGCTAAGTTATTACAGGGTTGGTTCCGTGGCAACAAACCGTTCAAGGTGTTTGAACCTGTATCGCAGTATTTAGAAGAAATTAACAAGTTTACGACGACCAAAGATCCAAATGTTATACTGGATATTTATCCGACGATATTCGAAATGGTGCGCAGTAGAACCCCAAGTATCTTCACTATTGGGGACATGAAGTATGTGTTCGGAAAGCCCGCGGGGTTCAAGATGCCCCCACGTGCCAAGGCCAAGGGACAAATGATGCCGACCCATTGGATATGGGAAACGTTTCACGAAACATACCCCGGGATAGTGCGTGATTTGGATCAGATAGGGCTGGACTGTGATTATGAAGTGCTTACAGATGTACAATTAGAAGGGGGCTCTATATACGGTGGCAAAATTATTGCAACAAATAAAAGGGAAATAGCAAAAAAGATAGCAGAACATAGTTGGCAAATAAAATACGAAGAAGGGCATAAACATATCCAAGACTTTTTGTTCGTTATAAATCTGCTGTACGATTTTGATGCGGGGAAAATATCGGCTGGTGAATTGCAAGAACGTTTTATGCAGTATGCCAAACAGTTCAAAGAAACAGTTTACAAGACGGAAATGGTAACTTGGTTAAAAGATGAAATTATTCTTGCCGATTATAACCACAAAAACGCGTTTCTAAAATCCGATTTGCAAGAATTAAAAGACAGCGATGGTTTTGCGGAAATATATATTAAACCGTTCTTAAGGGCATTGGCGCAGGCGTTGCACCAATTATACCCCAATTTACCGATAAAAATACGTTTTGATATTCCACCGCGTGGCAAAACATGGCTTGAATATTTACAAGAGGTTTCATCAGAATATCTAAAAATAAAAGAGGATGTAGCAATCCGAATGGGAAAAAACGGCAGGGCGTATCTGAACGGTAAATTACTGGATGATGCCAAGTATGCCAGCAGAAAAATGGGGGTTCAATACAAAGGATACGATTTATTTTGGAATGTAGATGTTGGACCTGTTGTAAAACATATATCGGGAATATATACGGAAAGATTGCATTCAATACTTATGAAATTCATAGAAACCGCAATCAAAGAAGGGGTCTATTCACCAAAAGATGCGGCTGATTTGTTACATCAAGAGCACCATAATTTGGGAAACAAATCGCTTGACTGGGATGGGGCGGTTAAGACCAGAAAACAAGAAGAAATATCCAAAATAGAACAAGAAACCACGTGGAAAACACGTGAAGATAGTGTTGAACGTTATTGTGTATATGCGACGCGTGAACAATGGGCGTATCATAACGATTTGACGGTTAATGGCAAATTGGTGGATGAAGTTGCCAAGAAAACAGATTTGCATAAAGTGCGCAGGTTGTTAATGGCATATGAAATGGTCGCAACCAATGAACAGGAATTGGCGGATATACTGTCAAAGCCAATCGTGCAATATTTCCGTGAGCAATCTTGTGTAGTAGAACCGAAGTTAAAGGAGTTTTGTCTGACATACTATATGCGCAAAATGCCACCGATAAAAGATATTTATCCGATTTTGACTGCATTACAAAAAGACAATTCTTCTAAATTTACCCCAAATTTGACGGATGAATTGAAAGTTTACATGGACGAGAATAACTTAATACCGCAAGATTTTCATGGTCGATACGGTTTATACGCCCTTTTGGAGAATCGGAACTTTTTCTCGCATGCGGAGCCAGCCCAGTTAAGACTTATGGATTCTTTGGTGGCGGATGTCGAAAAAATGCCACGTCAGGCAAGGGAAGAATATTCGTGGAAATTATTGTCGGGATTTTATTATTCGGATGATGATGCGCGTTGTTATTTGAATCGTGATGCCAGAAGTATGGATTTGACATTGGCAAAAAATAAACTTATTGAAATATATGCCAGTGCCGTTGCAGAACGTTTGGGGCGCGATGACAATAGTGATGAATATTTCGCAAAGATTCAGGAACTGGCAGGGTTTATTGATGAAAAACATCATTGTGATGAAACGCGTTTCAAGGATATACGTGTGGGACTGGATAAAGTGACCCAAGGAAGATTATACAGATTAATTACCGATAAAATTCAATCCCAAGAACGTGTGTCGCAATATCTGGCAAATGACAAGAATGTGATTTTATCTGATGCAGATGCGCAAAAAAATGATTTGATTGGACGTCGTTTTGAAGAGTTTTTGGAAGAGCTTGGTCGTAAACCCCAGTTGGCAGTTAATACCATAGATTTCTTGAACGAAAAATTGACAACAGAATCGATATTTAAGTATTGCGAAAAATGCACCAGGGATTCTGGGGACGGTTATATTGTCAATTTCTTGGTGGCATCTGATATAGAAAACTTCTATCACACTTTCTGGGCTTCGGGACTAAAGGTGCGCGCACTTATAATGGACAAGTTGTTGAATCGTGCATTTGATACGTTGGATAAAAAAATCTATTATGTGTGCGATATGAACTTTGACAAGAATGATAAGTATCGCGCAGATGCCGAAATGATTTGCGATTGTGTGATTAAATCGTTTGAACCGTATGAACAAAACTTGATATTGGCGGCGATTGCGTCGGCGGACGAAAATAAACAAGAGGGACGAAAGGCATCGCGCAGCGTCGGTGAGGGTTTGCGTATGTTCTTTGAAACCATGGGGCCGGCATGGGTAAAGTTTGGTCAGTTGTTATCCTATGTTCCCGATTTGCCGTCGGAAATTCGGCGCGACCTTGGGAAATTAAAGGACAGGGCGGATATCCCAGCGCGTTGGGATGTTTATACTTGGCTGCGCAAAGGCTTGCCCGAAGATTTATGTGGTCGCATAGAACGCGTAGAAGATGTTGTTGGTGCGGGCTCTTTCTGGATGACGGCGGTTGTTCAATTTAGAAACGAAGACGGCAAAACAGAAAAGAAGGTAGTACAATTACTGCGCCCGTTTGCGGATGAACGTTCGGATGCCGGCTTTAGAATTATTGAAAGGGCGATAAAGAAATTAGCAAAACAAAAATCTTCGTATAAAATGTTGCAAAGCGTTGCACATCAAGCGCACGAGTCTGCGAAATACGAAGTTGATGCAGAAATCGGTTATAAGCAATATCAAAAAGCCGAAGAGTTATATGGTGATATCAGTGTAGAAGTAGATGGAACTAAATACACACCAAATGTTGCAGATTGGCGCCATTTTGGTACTGGCAAAGACGGCATGTCGTATAAGATTATGGACTTTGCTGATGGTGCCACATTGTCGCGCGTCAAAGTAAGTGATGACGAAAGAAGAAAAATGGCATTGGCATATTTCACCACTGAAATGACCGTCTTGTTCAAGGGTGATGTGTGGGATATTGACCGCCACCAAGGGCAACAGAACTTTGATGTGAAATCCCCCACGCATGTCGATATAAATATTTACGATACGGGTGCCCAATTACCCAAGGCGCCAGATAAAACGAATAAAGTGTTATTGGCCAGCATATTCTTTGGTTTGATGCAAGCGGTGCAAAAGGGCGTGGCGATAGATTCATATTTATTACGGACAATCAAGAAATTGGATAGACTGCAAAACGATTTGAAAATTGATGTTTCGTATGTGTCTAATGTGGAAAAGGGGTTAATGGCGCTGTCTGATATTATCGAGTATCAGAAAGAGATAAAAGATCCAGACGGCAATATAATTCAGGAACGCAAGACTTTATCTGCGGACGATTTGAAACATGCGATAATGGCGGTTTTACAAAACCCCAGCATTGATAAATATCTGAACGTCGTATTGCGTGGGCATGCGGTCGCCGATAAATTAATGCGGTTGCAGTTGAAAGAGTTAAAAGAATTGGCCGAAAGTTCTAAACATGCCCAAGAAGACAACCCCGTGAAGATTAGTATAGTGGATGCTACGAAAACGGTATCGTTTATAGATAGATTAAACAAATCTGCAGAAGAAATTAAGGCATTGGATAATCCAGACGATTACATTTTGGGAATACCAAAGAAACATATCAAGTTTAATTCTGATAAGCCAATAATCTATGAGCCACCAGCAAAAGAGATTGCATAATCACATTATGCATCTTGAAAGAAATTATAGAAATTAAACCACTGGGTCGGTGCCGATAGGGTGGTTTTTTCCATAAAGTTTGCGAATTCACTTGCCATGCTGTTGACATTACTGTTGTCCAACTGTTTAACAACAAATGTGTATTTTTCATGACCTGTATTCAACAGGGCAACGGCAAACACAGGGTGCGACATGGATTTCGCGAACTTAAATACCCCCAATGGTAAATGGCAGGCACGCCCCAACACCGTCGCAGGAATCGTTTTTGTCGGGTTCGTAGCAGAGATTCTGTCCCCCGCCATCATAACTAAATCGCCATGGTTCAGTGCGTCAAACATTTCCGATGCGGTGCCGATATTCATATCTTCAACCGGATGAATTGTCGTGTTTGTCCGCACAGAATGTCGTGAAATAAAGTTATGAAAAACGCCGGTCTGACCCACTTGTTGAAACGCGTGTATTTTCACATTGTTGCCGTCGGGAAATGCCGCCAATGCTTCTATGTTTCCAATGTGGCAACAAATCAGAAATGCGCCGCGTTTTTTGTTAATGATATTTTGAAATTCGCGCCAATCGGCATTATCTTTTGGTGTAAACTTTATGCGGTCGCGCCTGTCGCACATGGCAATCATTTTATCCACCAAAGAGTCGGCAAAAATCCGAATATGTTGTGATGCCGTAAAGTCCGTTGGCGTAATGTTATGCGCGGTCTGATATTCGTTCAAAATGCGCTTATACTTTCGTGAAAACTCTTTGACCGATTTTGCACTTAGCCCGATAATAGTTGCCACCAACCAAACCCAGATTTTTACGAAACGCGCCCCGAAAACACGATATATAAAAAACAGCAGGTTTAAACGAAAACTGCCTGCGCCACGTTCTTGTTGTTGATACCAGTTGTCTGTGCTCAAAGTGACTTGCCTTTATGTTTTTTTCACTTATAATCGGTCTATGCAGATATTTATAGCAAATATTGATTCAATAAGCAAGAATCCCGATACTTACGCGACACTGTTATCGGCGGGGGATAAAAACCGGCTTGGGTCTTTCCAAAAACAGACACGAAAATTGCAGTTTATATTGGGGCACTTAATCGCAGATAATTGTGGCGGGGCATATACATCTATTGCGCATCGGGATAATTGGGTTGTTGTTGCCGCCGCGGATTCGCCGGTCGGAATTGATATTGAAAACACGACTATACAGCGCGATTTTACCGCCGCGGGTGAACTGATGAATTTGCCGGAATCCAAATCTTTGGACGATTTCTATAAATCTTTTACAGAAAGCGAAGCGGTGTATAAACTGGGGGCAGAATCCAAATGCACGCAATATAAACGCCATGGCGACTATTTAATCTGTGTCACATCAACGCAAGACTTTGTCATGCCACAAATACAAGATTTTGATATAAACTCAATTTTGCCGGCGGAAAAGGAACAGAGAGATTAAATATCCAAATACCAGCCCCAATCCCAATGTAATTCCCATTGAACGAATAAGAAAGAAACTGGCAAAGCCCAATATGCCGAATCCAACTAAACTTGTCAGGAACGAAAACAGCACCGGTTTGATTTCTTGCTTGTTCGTGGCGTTTATGTGGAAAATGGAATAGTCCAAGGTCAGCCCGATTACGATAAACAAACTCAACAGGTGGAAAAATGTAATCGGCATGCCAAACCATGTTAGTGTTGCGGCGGTCAAACCAATTGCCAATAATGACGGTGCCAAATAAACAAATGCTTTCCGACCATATATTGCCAGCAGTAGCAAAATCAATGCAACGGCACAGATTGCCAACAAACGATATGATTCATGCGAATATTCCGCCATTAGATCAGTCATTTGCTGGGCGGGCGAAACGACAATCGCATTCGGATTGGTGGTCGTAAAATCAGGCGCGACATTTGCCACCAAATATACATATTCACCATTGTCAAAAATAAACTTGTCCGCCAAATCGGCAAGCGCTTTGTTGCCCTGAATATCCGACAATGCAATTGGTGGGGTTTCGGTAAACTTTGGCATTGTGCGCAACCCCAGTTCGCTTTGGATTTTCTTTGACTGGGACTTATACAGTTGCTGTATCAGTTTTTGATTTTCAATTTGCCGTTCGGTTGATGGAATAATGGTTGATAGGTCGACAAAGTGTCCGGATTCGTCCTTAATCTGTTCGGATGTCGCAAGTGCATTATCCAGTGTTTCGCCCCGCAACAACAGAAAAGTAGATGCGTCCACGCCGTTCAGGTCTTGCATTGTTGCCTCGGCTTGCAAAAGTTCCGAATTCGGTCTGTATAGTTGCGACATATTGTTTTGTGCCCGCATAAATGGCAGTGTTGCCAATATCGCGACTGTAAGTAATGTAATCACAATCGGTCGGCGTTTTTTTGAAACGGCCATCGGCATTGTGATGAATGACCGTTTTATTTCAATCTTTTGTGGCATAAAGATAAGCCAACCCAAATAGATGGCGGTCAATCCCACCGTCGTGAATACTGAAATCTGTTGCAATAGGGACAGACCAGAAAACATCAATGGCAAAAAACATACAATGGTTGTTAAAAACGAATGCAGTATGTTTTTACGCACACTTTGTTCATTTTTGGATCCCAACGCGCTAATGAAATGAAAAGAATAATCAATGCCCAATCCAATCAATGTCACCCCGAAAACAAAGGTCAATATATGTGGCTGGGAAAATAATAAGAACAGCGCGATTGCACCGGCAAGGAATCCGACCGACAAACTTACGATCACCGGCAACAATGTCGCAACCCGTCTGAACAGTAATAGATTTAACAACACCGCCGCAACCAACGCAATAAACGAGAATATGCTTAGTTGTAATTTGCTGGTCTGGGTCATGCTTGCGGTATGCACCGGAACGCCGGACATAAATACACTGGTATTTTCATCATTATGTTTACGCAAAGTTTTTGATAACGATTGTATATCGTCCACCAGTGTATCGGGGGCGTCAACATTGGCGGAAATCAGAATATAGTGGTGCGGTGCACGATATTGCCATAAAAAGCCGTCGCGTGTTTCCCAGTTTGTGTTTGTTGATTTTAATTCTTTTAAATAATTCGTGGTCAGCAAAAACGGATCGTCGGTCAAAGACAAAACAGTTGGCACAAAAGAAGTGGAAACCGTTGCAACGGCATTGTTTGTTATGGTGGCAAAATCCCCGTTTTGCAACAATGTGCGGTATTCGTGGCCTAGGTACGAATTCTTGTGCTCGCCCAGTTTTTCCAATGTATCAGAGACCGAAACATCTGTATTTATGACGGATAAACCGCTGAATTCATCAGTTGATAAAACATCTGTTATTGCGTGCGCGGTATTTTCAGCAGACCATAAATTGTCAGATTTGATAACGATATTTACGACATTTGAAAACTTGTTCGTCAATTCGTTGATTGGCCAATCTGTATTATTTATTTCCGTTAGTGAATTCAGGTTGGTTTGCACCGATAACGGCGCGCGCCCCAGGCACAATGCCAAACCGGCAATTAAAAACAGGCATACAAACGCAAGTTTTTTAACACTTAATTTCATCCGGCGAATCCCCGTTTATACGTTCAAAATCGATTACGATTTTTGTTCCGTTTGTATAGGTAATTACAATCTGGTTCAAATCGGTGGTGTTGCCGGACATTTTCATTGACTTTAAGAAACCAGCAACCGCAGAGATTTTTGGAGTGGCAATCAGTGTCCAATTCTTGCCCCCATGTGTTTCGGTGTAATCTGCGCTAAATACGGTCAAGAAACGATCCATGTCACCGTTCAACATATCTTGAATCAATGATTGTATCTGGGAAAAATAGGGCAACGCGGACAAAGCGTTTTTGTCGCCGTTGATGCAATACGCGTCCAGAGTGGATGTGAAATCAAAAGAATTGGGACTTAGTTGTTTCCATTTAAAACCAACCCCACGAATAAACTTTACGGTTCCGCCCGCACGAAAAGTTTTTACTGATTCAGGCATAGTTTTTGCTTGGTTATATGACGCATATGCCGTATCCAAGTTATCTGTAAACGCTTTAAGTGTTGCCGGCATTTCGGTAATGTTTTGCGCATTTGCAACGCCCGATAACAGCGCGACGAACAAAAATAATTTAGCGATTTTCTTTATCAGCCACCAAGGCAACCCGCAACA
>JAGCOQ010000109.1 GCA_017642625.1 Alphaproteobacteria bacterium
AAGTAAATATGCATGGCGTCCAGCGTTAGTTCAAGGGGACTTTTCTGTGTTAAGTATATATGACAAAAATATTATATCATTGGACGAAGCAGACGAGAATATTGCAGGTGGTAAGTTTGCAGGATTGGATGTTCTGAATTATTTATTAAGACGTTATAACATTCGTTACAAGACCGATTTTGTTGTTCCGCCAACATTTGGGATCCCGTTGTTAAAGTTTGATGAATATCAGGGAACCAATAAGATACCGGATACATTGATTGATGATGCCATGGATTGCGCCAAAAAACTTGGCGGAAATGTGGCTGTGCGTTCTTCGGCAGATATAGAAGACCAAAAGGGGAAAACGTATTCCGGTCAGTTTGAAAGTGTTTTAAATGTAAAAACGCGCGATCAAATGGCAAATGCCATAGAAACGGTGTATAAATCCGCGGCTAATGTTCCAAATGCCAGAATGGGAATCGTCCTGCAACAAATGGTTGATAACCCAAAAATGGCTGGGGTGGTGTATTCTGAAACTTGGTATGGTGGTCCATTCGTGGTAATGAATTACGTGGAAAACAAGTTGGCGGATAAATTGTTGGCTGGGGGTGGCCATGGCAAGTATTTTGCAATCAGCAAGCCCTTGTTTGATGAAAACGACGAAATGGTGCGTTTGAATTTAGGCACTTTTAATGATTTAAGATACAATACTTTCTTTTACAGACATGCACTTACGACATTCCCAGAAAAACTTGATCCCCAAGATAGAGAAAAATATAAAACACATATTTTGCTTTCTGCGCTGGCTATGCAACTGGAACAGAGTTTGGGGTATCCCATAGATATGGAATTCGTGGTATCAGCGAACGGAAAAATAAACATATTACAACAGAGACCGTATTGTCTCCCTGAGTTTTATAGAAGAGAGATAGACGACCGCACAACGTCCGTATTTTCATCAGAAACTATAGTGCTGGAAGGCACAGTTGGCTTTGTAAAATATGTGAACCCGCTTTTTGCAAAACCAGAATACGATATAAATATATGGAAATCAGATGAACATATTCGTATTTTCACCAATAAATCGGTTGGCGTAGGATTCAAATTTATGACTTCTTGGTCAAATTCACCGTTCGAAGCACAATATAATCACCATGGTAATATGTCGCGCGAGAATCTTGATTTCACAGAACTGGAAATATGGGGTCGCAACGCTGAATTTGAAAATATAAAAGAGGGCGATCGTATTTTGGTCGATATGTATAATGGCAAAGTTAAATTAATTGCCAAGGCCAACGAGCGTCAGAAATAAGCAAACACCCGCAACCGCGGACAAAAATTAGATTTTTAGTACCTCGACTATATAATGTCGCAAAGGAACACAGAATGTCTGAATTCAAGGTAGCTTTGAAAGTGATTATTAATAAAAATGGCAAGATTTTGGTATTAAAACGTGCCACAAACAAGGTGTTGTTTCCTGGATTTTGGGATTTGCCAGGTGGAAAGATGGAATATGGAGAAAATGTAATTGATGCCATAAAACGCGAGATTGCCGAGGAAACAGGATTGAATGTAGCGCTAAAAGATAGTCCCATATCTTTATGGTCTTATATAGATTCCGTTAAAGAAAGACAATTTGTTGCTGTGCTTTTTTTAGCGGAATATTTGGGCGGAGAAGTGCGAATATCGCCAGAGCACACTGAATATAAATGGATTTATCCGCACGAGTTTGCAAATTTTGAAAATGCCACTAATCACTTAAAAGCCGAAATAGCAAAATATACAAAGTCAAGATAGACCACATCACAAAATATTTTGTTTGTCGTAATTTTTGTGATATAATGTTTGGTATGAAAAGAAATATTTTGTTTTTATTGGTGGCTGTGCTGGCTGTTGCTGGTTGCTGCTGTGATGGGTACAGATACGATGATGGCATAGAATATGTATCTGATGATGGAAACATGACCGAACAATATGTTGAAACGGTTGGGGAACCTGGGTATCTTGTATCCGGTGGTGCTTCTGACTATGACGCATATTCGGGTCAACAGGTGATTAAATATTCAACACCAAATGGTAACGATTTAAGGGTTGAAACATCCCACCACATATTAAAGGTCGAAGGTGTACCGAACAAGTCGTATGATTACTATATCTGGGCCGGCGACAAAACATATGCGGACGAACCTGATGTTGTTATCCAAGATGCTGGTCCATCCTTGACGGTCAAAGACTAATATGGAATACAAAACAAACGTTATGCGCATCTTGGATGCGCATAAAATATTTTACAAGCATTTTTCTTATGATGTAAATCCGTCTATGACGGGTGTTGATATTGCGCGTGTTCAGAACCAAAATCCCGACATGGTGTTTAAAACTCTGCTGACCATGGCGCGGCCGGGGCACTATTATGTGTTTTTGATTCCTGTGGCGCGGGAATTGAATCTTAAACGGGCAGCAGTTGCCGTAAATGAAAAGTCTTTAAGTATGGTTCATCAGCGTGATTTGTTGGGTATTTGTGGCTATGTTCATGGTGGTTGCAGTCCGATTGGTATGAAGAAACTTTTCCCAACGGTTGTTGATTCCGCGGCGGAACATTTTGAAACAATTATTTTCAGTGCGGGTCGCCCCGGACATCAAGTACAGTTGGCACCATCTGACTTGCAAAAAATCGTTCCGTTTACATTTGCAGACATATCTGAGTGATATAGCAGGTTCGTATCGTTAAAGAACGACAAAATATCACTTTGGATGCGCCCGCAATTTATTTCCATAAGCATTTTGTTCTGCATATCGGGATACACAAGTAAAGTCGTGTTTATCAAATCATTGTTATGATATGCGTTATACAGTGCGCGACTGAAACGCGGGTTTGGTGCGTCGCAATCGTTTGCACCACAAATAATCAGAATAGGGTTATCGAAATTGGAATTGGCGTTTAACTTAATCATCCCGCCCAGCAAGGATTTATAAAACCCATATGTTCCCATTGGATGACGTTGCGTATGCCCACAATGCCGGCGAACAAAGAAATTGATAATTCGGGCGGGCGTGTCGGCACCCCATATTCGTGCGCCAATTTGTGCAATCTTGTATGCCACATGCAGACTTAGTCTATATTGCTTGGCCGATTTAATCAGACAAACGGCGGTTGTTGGTATATCCGCGCTTTGCAAAACATATTGTGCAATAAATCCGCCGTATCCATAGCCGATTAAAAATATCGGCAATGTGTACTTGGACACAAGGTATTGCATAATATCTATCTCGTTTTTTGTGGCACTATCAAAAGTTCGTGTGGTGCGGGTTATCGGTTTATCAATTCCAAAAACTATATAGCCGTTGCGGTTCAAGAAATGTGCCAGCCTGTCATAGTTTTTCATGCTGTCGAAAATGCCATGAATAATTTGCACAACGCCGATCGGGTTTTCTACATTGTCCCAAATTGCGCAAATCAATGATGTGTTATCAGATGCAGTGAAAATCTTTGTTGTCATATACATATGGAAAATTATATTCCCATATGTCAAACACCGCGATAGGTACCTTTTCCAGTTATATCGCGTTGCTGGCGGTAAAGCCACTGGCCCACGCCCAGTGCAGATTAAAACCACCCAAATCACCGGCAATGTCTAAAACTTCGCCGATAAAGTATAGCCCCGAACACAGTTTCGATTCCATTGTCTTGGACGAAATGTCGGCGGTATCAACACCACCACGAACAACTTCGGCTGATGACAAGTTGTGATATTTTATATCTGATGTCGGGATGACAATATTGCTGATGCGATTTGCAATGTTTTTTAGGTCGCTGTCGCGTAAATCGGCAATATGAGTATTCGTGTTGCCACCAATCCATTTTGCAACGCGTGCGGGCAATTTTTGCGATAATATGGTGGCAATCGTTTTCTTGCCATCTGTTTGCTTTGATTGGCGCAAAAAATCATAGATATTAGTGTCGGGACACAAATCGATTGTAATCTGCTTGTCTATATCACGAACGGTTGTGCGATAAACCGCCGGCCCACCAATGCCAAAGTGTGTGAATAACATATCATCACGAATAACTTCGCGTCCAACAGTTACTGCAACCGGCAACGATATTCCCATAAGTTCATCTGAAAAAGCGTGTGTCGCAATCGCGCACAGGGCGGGGCGAACAGGCACGATTTTATGCCCGAATTTTTTCGCTATTTTATGCCCAATATCTGACACCCCAAGCGTTTCAAATGATGTGCCACCAGTCGCCACAATAAGTTTTTGACACATAAAGTCGCCTTGGTTAGTTTTGATGGTGAAAATAATGTCGTTTTTTTCCACCTTGGCGACGATTGTTTCTGTAAATATATCTGTGCCACGCGTGTCGGAAATAAGTGCGTGCACGACCGAATTTGCACCGTTTTCACAGAAGTATTGTCCGCGGGCTTTCTCTATAACCTTTAAATCGTGTGCGCGCACCCATTCCAGCATATCGTTTGGTGTAAATCGCGCCAATGTGCCACGAACGAAATTAGTATTCTTGCCGAAATAGCGATCCGGTGCCACCGCGGTATTCGTGAAATTACACCGGCCGCCGCCCGATACCGCAACTTTACGTGCCAATTTATCGCCCATATCAATAATGGCAACGCTGAATCCACGTTTTACAGCACATGCCGCCGCGAACAGCCCAGATGCACCACCGCCCAAAATAATAACGTCGTATATTTTCATGTGCATATTTATAATACAATAGATTGATTGATGCAACAAAAAGCCCCGCCAAAACGGCGGGGCAATCATATTACCAAGACATATATCCTGGGTTACATGTGCGTTCGCACTTCTTGGTGCTGTTATTCCATCTTAGTGAACCTGTCTCGTCGGAATACGGCTGGTCACAGATTGGAACACATTCGTTGTTGTCCAGATTATACTTTTCACCCTGGTAGATACAAGATGCAATTATACAATCTTCTTCACCTTCGAAATACGCCGATGCTGCTGCTTCGCCCAGTGTGCTGAACTTATTACGGCATTCACTGCATTGTTGTGAAGCATTGTTCTTCAAGTATGGGTCACTGGTATACCCTGGTGCACACTTGGTTGCTATACATGGACCGAATTTGTTTGTGGTCGGATTCCATGTCTTTTTACCAACACCATGGTCGATTTCGCAATCCTGTACATCCGCTACGCATGCATTAGAAGCCAAGTGGAAACCTTCGTTGCACGATTTCGCAATACAGATATCGTATTGACCAATCGATGAAATCCACTTCTGTTCCGCATAGGATGCATCTTGGACGGTTGGTGTGCAATCCAATATATCTGGGTCGCATTTATCGCCGTTCGGATGATATCCAATGACACAAGATTCTATGGCACACGCATCACCAGACTTATAGGACAGGGCGTTTTCACGATCACATGGTTCGCATTCGCCGTTAATCATTTCGTAACCGCGTTGGCAACCTGTGACAACACATTCGCCATCTACTAATTCTGCTGGGTTGCCATCGATTGTCGCTGTATAGTGGCACTCATTTGGCCAATATGCCTTGCTGCCACCAACAGGTGTTAAATGACAGTCACCAATGTCATACGGATTGCACTCTTGATAGCAGTCGGTTTTCTTTGTCGAACCTGCGGCACTGGTGTATCCAGACGGACAAGAGTGTTGACCGCCTGTGTCGCAATAACTGCCGGCTGGGCATACCACACATGCGCCACCTTCCAAATAATATCCTTCTTGGCACTTTGTGATAACACATGTATCGGTTGCTCTGTAATAGTCGCGTCCAGACATTTGTGTCGCCGGTGGTGTTGCGGTGCAATTGTTATAGCACCAGTCAATACTACCATTGCCTGCATCAGAGTAAGGATGAGATGCCGGACAATCTTCCTGGTCTATTCCGCCACAGTAGCTACCAGTTGGGCATATTATACATCTGCCATTTTCCAGATAGTATCCACCATTACACTTGGTAATTTCACATTCGTTTACATTTCCGTATCTAACCTTGCCGGACCATGTCGCCGCGGTGGCGCCAACATCCGCCTGTGTGCAATTTCTGTAGCACTGATTTATGTCGGTTACACCCGAAGCCGGTAATGGATACTGACCATTTGTCTGTGCTGAACATGATATTTCATCAGATTCATATTCGCACCGCGGATACTTAGATTGAGATACATTATATTCAACCGTCGGATCTATTACCGTCTGAGTGATAGTGCCGTTTGTCTTTTCAACAATACAGTTCAGATAGCACTGTGTTATAGCAGTTGCTGTTCTTGTTCCTGTTGACGGATTCGTCTTGGTTGAATCGATATCACTTGCCACAGTGCCAGCATATGCGCTTGTCGCCGGACATGCAGACCGATGCATTGAACAACCATGTATATCTTTTGGTTGTGCTGGTTCGCCAGTGCATTGCGATTGAGCAGGGCTGTAATAGCCGTCACCCACCTCTAAACACGAAGGCATTGTTTGGAATGTTTGACCGATATCTTCTTCTTCTACATAGTAACCACCGTCGCAGACACGAATTTCATAGCTCTTGCAATTCGCGGTGTATCCTTCGGATGGATGATCCGTGTTGAAATAACAGAAATGGGTTCCTGCACTATGTCCACTGGCATTTGTCCACCATCTGCCTTTTTGTATACACTGATCGATTGATACCGCCCCAGTTTCAGGAAGTGTTTCTATGTTTGATTCTGTATTCCGCAATGGACAGTCTGTCCTGTTGATATCATACTGGACACTGTAATACCCGCCAGATTCTGTTATAGAGCACTCTGTATCTGTGGTGTTCTTGCGATAATAACCACCATCACAAGTCAAAATAGTTTCATCTGCGCAATCATAATTATATTTCAAGTCATTTTTGTTATAGTGGCAAACTTGACTACCTTTACCATGATCAGCAGAGTATTGAACTGTTGCATAGCATGCAGATATATCTTCTGACTTGGTCGGTGAATTTACGCCAGGCGCAACATCAACTAATGTAGTTCCGTTCCAAGTTTGTGCAGGTGTGTAATTAGAACTGTCTGCCGCTGGGCAATACTCTTTGCCAGATGGCACGCCTGTGTCTTTGATAACGTTTATTTCTTTGTCACAGTATGAACCTGCTGGACAGTCTGTACATGTATCACCAGTCCCCTTGTAATATGTCCCCGGTTGACATGTTATAGATTCATTTTCGCCCCAACTTGCGGTAATCGTTGCGTTGGCAGTGAATAATGTATAGTTCGTTGTCAAACTGCCGTTTGGAGCAATAATCACATTTGCCCCCGATACATAACCACCGAATGTATTACCAGGCCATGTAGGTACTGTTACAGTAGTAATAGGATTGCTTACTGTACCACCAGCATAATTTGCATACCATCCCGTTTTATACTTCAAGTATATCGGTGATGCTGGCGTGTTTGTGCATTCGTTTTCACAATTGTGATTCAATGTGATTGTGAATACTTTTGGCACACATGTGTGACCACTCCGTTCATATCCTGTTTCGCATTCTACTTTGTTATCAGGATAATTACAGACAGGGATAGTTGTTCCATTGTAATACACTTTTTCCTGTGCTGGAACCTCTCTACCAACAACCTCGCCATTAACCGTGATATTGTTTACTGAGCAAGTGTTATAACAGTCTGTTGGCGAACCGCTGGTATTGCTGTCAGTTGTTGTATCGCTGTTACCGCCATTTAAATCGCTACACAAGTTTTTACCAAGACTGTTTTCGTCCGCACACATTGGAGATGGCGTCGGACTCCATGCTGCTTGCCCGACTTCCACACAGGACGGATCCGTGTTAAATTGAAGCCAATAGCCAGCCACACATGATGTTACCGTGATTTGTGGGGTGCCATTGTATTCACTGCCGGTATAATACACTTTGCTGTCACCATAACCAACGACGGTATCAGAACCAGCGCGTTTCAACGGGGTACAACTGCGTATAGTATAGCAGTCAGTATTGGATATTTTACCAGTGCCGTCAGTTGATGTGTCGCCACCCAAGGTATCGGTCGGACATTTTATTTCGCATGAATCACTTGCTGGGACACCAGTCCGTTCTGGGCAGTAATAACCCTTTGGACAAGCGGTACCAGATGCGGTTTTACCCGCTGCACAATCAATTGCGCCAAGCACTGCATTTGCGCGGTAGCTTAAGTTGTTGGCCGGCATGGTGAATGGATAATTCTTAGTTCTAGACACCTCGGCATTATTGCTGTTATTGTTTGTCCAGTTTGACCATGTATAGTTTGTGGTCAACGTGGCATCGATGGTCACCGATGCGCCATATTCTTTGGTTCCTGCACCAGTAACACTATCAATACCAGTTCCCTTGGTCAAGGTCAGGGTATACGTGTTACGGTTATAATACAAGTCAACAACTCTGGATCCGTCCGGCAATACGGTTGTCGTTGTTACGGCCCCAGATGATGGTTTTGTTGTTCCGTGTGTTGATATTCCTGCAAACCCAGCATCATATGTGAACCCAGTAATTGTCTTTTTCAAATTAGCAAGTGTTATCTCTGCATTAGAAGTACCTAGTTTGTTTTCACACGCATTGTCATGCAAGGTATATGTGCTTGCACCAACATTCTTGATGTAATGGCATACCTTATAGGTTATACCACTTGCTTCGTGGCAATCTTCGCCTTCGTATCCGCTTTCGCAACTCTCTGCAACACAGTGACCTGGTGCTTCTTCGTATTCGTAGAATTTGCTGTCTTCTGTGTAAGATGTCGCATTTGGTATATCGCCTTCGCCACAGTCACGATAGCATGCGCCCACGTCGTGATCAGAGTAGGGGAAATCCTCTGGGCATGCAGTACATTCTCCACTGTCGCCCATAGCAACATAACCATCATCGCATCCGTCGCCGAAAGCATAATATGTGGTTGTGTCTGGAACTGTGTTTGTTGTAATCGCAGCAATTGTTGTTACGGTGTCATAACCATACGGACTAGTGGACCATTTGTCAGCATTGTTCCAACCTTCCTTGGTAAAGTTGATAGTCGGTAATGTGCAGGCCGAATTCCAATGCAGTTGCAATGTAGCTTCGTTAGTTCCAGTTGCGGTTGTTGCAATCGCACAACGTTGATTGCCGATTGTACCCGCGTTCAAAGTACCGCTATATCCATTTTTATCTAATGTTATATTGTAATAACAGTCTTCTTTCTCGTCTGAACCCGCGTTGCTGGTCCAGCCAGAACCGATGTCGGAACAATTATGGTCGCCATCTTCATCGCAATAATGACCAGCTTCGCAATCATCCCATGTGGCAGTAATAGTTGCTGTTCCACTGTCAACACCTAAATTCTCCTTGTTACATACAACAGACGCGCCCGCATTAAATGTTTTATTGTTTACGGACCATTTCTTAAACAGATATCCATCCGCAGTAATTGCCGCTGGCATATTAAACGATTCACCATATGTGCATGAAGACGGACTTGTTGGTGCAATTCCATGTTCACCATTGTTATATGTTAACTGAATTGTGTTTGGCGTACATGTCGCGTTGGCGGTGCCGTTACCCTGGATGTTGCCATATCCTTCGATACATGTTGTTGTATAAACACAATTATTATTTGCATCAACGGATACTTTGCAATCTACACCCGTATTGCCTGCGCATGCTGGGCATGAGCCCCATATAGCATACAACGTGATTGTGCCACCATTTTCGACAGGATCGCCATTTGCACGAAGTATGTTGCCACGATATTCATCGGCATATCTAACATTTCCGGTTGACGTCAACGCCCAACCTTGGAATGTATTAGATCCATTGGTATATGCGTTTTTGCGTAACTTTTCACCATCATCGTAGTAGCGTTCGCTGTCCGACATGCTGCCGGAAGCAGTTGTAGCATTTTTGTTATAAACAACGGTGTAATAATTCGATTCACAATAGCCATCCCCCGGAGTGTAACCGTCTTCGCAGGCGGTTGGTGTACAGGCCGGTGTTTCGCCTTCTTCATCACTGGGGTGTACATGGCTGTCGCTGACCGCGGTTGCGTGTTCAACTTCTTCAATCGAGCAAAGACGATAACATGAGTCTTCGCTATCTCTTGGGTCATCGGAACCATCTGTGTATGGATCGGCACAATTGTTACATGTTGCGGTGAATTCTGTCCCTTGACCTGTGGCGATTTGTTCTGAATTCCAATATTTATTTCGGCAAGACCAGGAATAGTCACACTTCGTTGCGTCTTGGCTGTTTATAGAAGCAGTGCAATTTTCTGCGCCAGCTCCCGCTGTACAAGAACAATCGCCAGAACCGGATTTTTGTGCCCATTTGGCCTTTAATACAATGGTTACACCGTTATCGTTGGTTATGGTAGATATATCATCACCAACATCAACATCGTTATCATTTACTGAACATACTATTGGTGACATAGGATCACATGCTGCAGCCCATCCAACAAATTCATAGTTTGTTTTCGTAAATGTGTTGGCTTTGGCTTTGCAACTTGTGTCGCCATAGGTACAAGTATGGGAACCCGGGTTTGTTCCACCAGTATTACCGTTGCCGTCATATGTGACGGTAAACGTATTCGCAACACATGTTCCGTCTAGTCTTGGGGTATACCCATCTTCGCAATCTGCGGCCTTACACTGACTTGGTGCGGTATCGCCATAATAGAATCTGCTGTCGGATGTGTAAGATGTTGCGTGTGGAATATCGCCCGTAGTACATGCGCGATAGCAATCGTGTATGTCATCTGAATTTTTGTCACTGGTGTATCCCGCCGGACAAGTATGGTCGCCATCTTCATCGCAATAATGACCAGCTTCGCAATCATCCCATATTGCATAAAATGTGGTTGTACTTGATGGACATTGAATGGCCTCTGTGCCGCTTGTCGCATTTTGATTTTCTGAAAAACC
>JAGCOQ010000110.1 GCA_017642625.1 Alphaproteobacteria bacterium
CTGGTCACCCGCTTTCGCTTGCGCTATGGCGAGGTAAAACCGCCCCATAAATAAAAACGCCCAAACGGGCGTTTTTATTAATTGTTATCTATCACCCAGCCATTGAAAGTATATCCTTCGCGGGTTGGGTTGGTTAAAGGCTCTTTTGCGTCTTCTTTATAAGTGCATGTATTAGAATCGAATATCTCGCTTCCATTATACCAATCTACACTTATATCACTGGTGCAATACAGTTGTACGCCCAGGGTTCCGAAAAATTGTGGAACAAAAGCGTCGGCAAATCTGGCGACATCTTTGAAAGCGTTTGCACAGACACTTGGACATTCGCATTGACATGTAGATTCATCTGTATACCGTGTAATTTGTGTTTGAGCCACTGTTGTCACGGCGGTCATAGAAGCATTACCAATTGAATAACCCTTCAGTGTGCAAGAACAACTAGTATATCCGTCACCTTTGTCATAACATTGTGCCAAACCTTTAACTTTGGTATTATCGATATAAGTGACTTCGAATTCGCCCTTTGACAAACCAGAAGTATTACTGCTGTTACAAGCCGCAGAAGTATTGTTATTCAAAGAACGCCATTTATTACTGCTTACTGGTGTATAGAATGTGTAATTCGCCAACGGTCCAGTATAATTAGTGTTAAGCGCTTTGTTGGAATCGCAAGTAATAGCAGTTATAGCACATGCCCCCGGCGTATTTAGAACAGTTGTGCCATTATAATATGTTTTTCCCGGGGCTGTCGCATTTGCATAGGCAACACCTGTTCTATAAGACTCGTTGCCTGTATTATATTGTGCACAGTTTATAGTGGTTGTTTGATAACAGAAACCTTCGTTTTCTGTGCCTGCTGCGGAAGTATAACCAGTTGGACAAGTCGCGATTCCTTGGTTAGACGCGCCTTGGACAAAATGTCCACCAATACAGTAATTGCCACTCGTGCAAGGTGCGCAAGCCGTTGCGTTAGCAGGTAAATAAGTTCCCGCATCACAGACTATTTCAGCGGCAGCAGTGCAATCTGAAGAGCCTGTTGAACCTGCTGGCGCATAAGGTGTTGCCTGTGGACAAGCAGTCAAGCCTTGGGCTGATGTAGTGCTGTATCCAAATACGCCACCAAGACAATAGTTATTTGCTGTGCAAGTTGCGCAAGACAACGAATTTGCTGGCAAATAAGTTCCTGTGAAACAGATTATGTTAGCATAACATTGATTGCTTGCGCTGGCGCCTTCTTCAGAGAAAGGTGTTGCATTCGGGCAGGCTGTCAAACCTGATGCTGTGCTGACATTGGAATTAAGTTCGCCACCAAGGCAGTAATTACCCACAGCACACGGTGTGCAAACCAAAGAGTTTGCAGGTAAATAATAGCCCGCGTCACAAGTAACAGTGGTATAACAAGCATTTGCACTGGTTGCACCTTCTGGTGACAGTGGGGTAGCACTGTCGCATGCGGTTATACCTTGGGCCGCATTTGCATTGAAGCCAAATACACCACCAACGCAGTAACTGCCGGCTGGGCACGATACACATTCTGCGCCATTCGCAGGCAAATAAGTTCCGGCTTCACATGATACGCCAGCAGAACAAGCGTTTGCTGCAGAAGCGCCAGTTGGCGAGAAAGGTGTTGCGTTATCGCAAGCGGTTAAACCTTGGTCGGCAACAACATTGGAATTAAATGTTCCACCCAAACAATAATTACCATTTGTGCAAGGCGCGCAAGTCAATTGTCCCATTGGCAAATATTGACCCGCCGGGCAAGTGACACTTGCATAACATGCGCCTTCGCTGGTTGCGCCAATGGCAGAATTAGGTGTATTTTGTGGACAAGGTGTTAAACCCTGGACAGATGCGCTTGTGCTGAATGTGCCACCTTCACAGTAATTGCCGGCTGTGCAAGTTGTGCAAGCAGAAGCATCGGTTGAATTCGCAGGCAGATAAGTCCCCGCTTCACATATAATCGGTGAATACTTACAATATTGTTGCGCCGCTAAATCACCAAAGAATGCTTTAAATAATACAGGGTCAGATGCATTCATTAAACTATTCAGACATTTTGCTGCGCACATAGCATTTGCATCTTCTTCTTTATTAACCCACAAGTCTGCAAATTTCCATACAGGGGTTGATATTGTTTGCGCCGATCCACCCGCCGGGGTATAACTGTCAAATTTTAACCAGCATTCGCTTCCTGTGGCACCTTGGGACAATACATTGGCGGCTCGCACCCCTGGACCGTTTTCTGCCCACAGCATAGCATAGGCTTCACTGAGAGATATAGTGCCATTGGTTGCCTGTGCTGTTATGTTTAAGAAATCAGTTGAAGACATAATATTTGTTGACGCGCACGAGGCAACAACATGCACTTTGGTGCCGTTGTTCCACACAAGTTCCGCTTCGCCGTTAGATAAACTGGATGCATTGTTGTATAAATCATCACCATTAAGTTGGCGGATTTTCGTATTTGCAGACAGATTAGACATGTTTGTGTAATATGATACATTTGACAAAGGTCCTGCTGGTTGGGCTGTATAACCCGTATCACAACTCAATCCAGTTATATCACAAGCATTCATTGGTATCAACTGCAGACCTGTGTTACGATAGGTTTTATAGGTTGCAGATGTATTGGCATAGGTTGCGTTTCCATGTTCCACCGGATTTAAATTTGCACAAGTATCGGTTCCACTGGTTGAATAACATTGGCCGCTATCGTTTGTTCCCGCATCAGAATATATGTATGGCGCATACTCTGCCGCACAAGAGGAAATTCCTTGGTCCCAAGCGGCTCCAACCTGGACATCATCAATCCCGTAACAATAATAATTCGCAGGACAGGTCACACATGCCGATGCGCCCACCGGCAAATATGTTCCCGCACTGCAACTAATTCTGTTAAAGCAATTGCTAGAACTACTGTTCCCAAACCAAGAATATGGTGTCGCAGATGGGCAGTCAAATATACCCTGGTTATTTTGTTGGTTTTGTTGATATGTGCCACCAGGACAATAATGATTTTCGGTGCACCATTCACAACCTCTTGAATTTGCCGGCATATACATACCTTCTTGGCATTGCTCCCCAGCAAAACAATCGCTGCTGCTGGTTGCACCAGTATTTGAATAAGGCGTATTGTTGTCGCATTGTGTCAAACCGTTGGTTCCGCCAGTTGTAAATGTCCCACCCGCACAGTAATAGTTTTCAGGACAGGTCTCGCAAACACCATTGTTTGAATAAGTTCCCGCATTGCAAGTGACAGATGAAAAACATGCACTCGAAGATGTTGCACCCGCATTAGATAATGGTGCCTCTGCATCACATTGTGTCAAACCTTGGCTGTTGTTGGCATTGAATGAGAATGGGCTGTTCGTTCCATTGCAATAATAGCCTGGTAAACAAGTTTCACAAACATAAGAATTTGCTGGCAAATAAGTTCCCATTATACAAGCAATTTGTGCAGAACAATCAGTGCTTTCATCAGAGCCAGCCTCAGAGAAAGGTGTTGCACTGTCGCATTGAACGGCACCTTGGTCAATTTGGTCGCTGAATGTGTAATTGCCACCGCCACACCAATATCCCACAGGGCAGGTTGCGCATACCGTTGCACCTTTTGGTAAATATGTTCCCGCTGCGCAAGTTCCGGAAAAACACGCACTTTGGCTGGTTGCGCCCGGCAAAGAGTTAGGTGTTGCACCTGGGCACTGTGTCAAACCTTGGTTGCTGGTTGCGTTATATTGATATGTGCCATGCGGACAATAATATCCACTGAGACATGTTTTGCATGAGCGATCCAAAGTTCCTGCTGGGAAATATGTTCCTGCATTACAATCTACATATGCATTACAATTATCGGAACTTTGGCTGTAATAATAAGATAACGGTCTTGACGCGGGGCATTTTTCTATACCTTGGTCGTTGTCTTCGTCAAAGCCAACACCGCTGAGCCCTTCACAGTAAGAACCCGCAGGGCACGGTTCACATTCTTCTGTGCCGGCTGGCAAATAATAGCCCGCATTACAACTTATTAATATACCACGGTTACCCTTGGCGCTGTATTTCATTTTACCACCATTGCAAGTTTCACCACTTGGGCAAGATTCACATTTATCGCCACCTTTTGGTAAATATTCACCAGCCGAGCATTCTACGAGATAGCAATCGTCCTCACTTGTTGCGCCAGAATCAGAATTCGGGTCGCTTTTTGGGCAAGAGTTTTTACCTGTGCCGTCTGCGTCTGTGCTTTTGAAAGTTCCACCAGGACAATATTCACCTTTGCCACATGCGCTGCAGGTGCCGTCTTTCTTTTGACTTAAATAAGTTCCAGCGTTGCAAGTAACATTAGCATAACAATCGCCTTTGTCCTTTGATCCCGCTGGTGAATTTGGCGCATCTTGTGGGCAAGATTCGATACCTTGGGCTTTTGAAGAATTAAATTCGTAATCTCCGCGTGTTTCACAATAATTGCCAGATGTACATTCTGCACATTCCTGTGCACCCGCCGGCAAATATTCGCCCGCATCACAAGTGAGTTTATCAAAGCATTTGCCGCCGTCAGCAGTGCCTGCCTCTGAAAACGGCGCCTTGCTGTCGCATTGTGTTATACCTTGGTCTGAATTGGCATTGAAAGAATAGGGCGATGATTTGCCATCGCAATAATAACCACGCAAACATTTTTTACAACTCTTTGCGCCAGATGGTAAATATTCACCATCACTGCAAGTAATTTTATCAAAGCATTTGCTGCTGTCAGAAGTGCCTTCGTCTGAGAAAGGCGCTTTGCTGTCGCATTGTGTTATACCTTGGTCAACATTAACATTGTACGAAAGCTCGCCAGATTTTCCGTCGCAATAAAAGCCCGCTTTACATTT
This sequence comes from Alphaproteobacteria bacterium, assembly GCA_017642625.1. The sequence goes on from JAGCOQ010000110.1 coordinate 4,869, forward strand.
TTCGCAACCCCTTTCGCCCTTTGGTAAATATTGTCCTTCGTCACATTTTAAAGTCGCTTCACACTTTTCAACACTAGCTGCCCCTTCGCCAGTAAATGGGGTTGCAGATGGACATGGTATCAAACCTTGGACCTCAGAATTGCTTTTATCAAAAACAGCCCTCGGACAATAATAACCTGGTTTACATTTGTCGCAATCTTTACCGTTCCAATAGTGCCCCTCACCACAGACTACACCACATTCGGCTTCGCTGGTTGCGCCTGGAAGAGAGCTGCCGTCAGAACACCAGTTTAATCCTTGGTCTTTGTCATTAGAATATTCAAAACCTGATTTATCACCCGGACACCAACCGCCTTCAGGACAGATTTTACATTCTATGGATTTTGCTGGCAAAAATTCACCCGCAGGACAAGAAATCGTTGCGCTGCACGCACTGGCAGATGTTGATGCCTTTGGCGAGAAAGGTGTTTTTGTTTTATCACAGTTCTCTATACCTTGGCTAAGTGTGTCTTTGAATACAAACGTTCCGCCACCGCACCAAGAACCCGCGGGACAAATCAGGCATACTTTGCTTCCCTGTGGCAAATATGTTCCCGGGAAACAAGCAATGGACGCACGACAATCGGTTGCATCATCAGAACCACTTTCCGAGAACGGCTTATCTTTTGAACACGATTCTCTGCCGTTATCATCTTTTTCAGAGTACGGATATTTTCCCCCTTTGCAATAAAAACCTGGCTTACATGTATCGCACTTATCATATTCCGATGCTGGCAAATATTCACCAGCGTTACATGTGACCGTGTCAAAACATTGCGACTGGTTGTCTGAACCTGATTTTGAATATGGTGTTGCGTTGGGACATTTTTCTATACCTTGGTCTTTGGTATCATCAACAGATGCACCCTTAAGGCCAATGCAATAAGAACCAATCGGACAAATGGTGCATTTATTTTCGCCTTTTACTACATAATACCCAGCCTTACAGTTAATAGTTTTAGCATAACAATCACTTCCGCTTTTTGCACCTGAGTTTGAATAGGGTTTGTCATCTGGGCATTTGTCTAAGCCATGTTCTTTGTCATCTGGGGTCCATGTGCCACCTTTGCAGTAATAATTTTCCCGACACGTTTCGCATTTATTGTCCTTGGATAAAAATTCCCCAGCACTGCAAGTGATGTCGGCACCAAATGCATTAAATGTAAACAAACTAAACAAAGCCAAAAGTGGCGTTAACAGCATGATTTTCCGCATTTTTTCTCTTTCCTTCGTTAAAAAACACTAGTCCTTTGTATTCAGTGTAGAAAATTTTTAATCGTTCTGGCAAGTGTTTTTTTATGTTTTTATTTCTTGCTTTTGTTTTTTTTCAAATCTATAATCGGCACATACATTATACAAAGGGGAAGTAGAGATGAAATTATCTGAAAAATTCAAAAATTTACCAACTGTTTGGGTCGTAATTTTGGCTTTTGGTGTTGCGCTGGGTGGGTTCTTTATTGGAAATGGTGTTTATAAATCTTTGGCACGCAGAACCGTTACGGTCAAAGGTTTGGCAGAAATGGATGTCGTTGCCGATACTGCGATTTGGAATATCAAATTCAATCGTGTGGGTGGCGATTTGGTTAAGGTTCAGGCTGCCATAGATGACGATATTCAAAAAACTCATCAATTTTTAACTAATAATGGTTTCGAAGAAAACGAAATTCAAAATCTGCGTATAACTGTGCGCGATAAATACGCGGGGTGGAGCGATGCTCAACGCAAAGACGCAGACAGTAATGACAGATATGTTATCGAAAC
>JAGCOQ010000111.1 GCA_017642625.1 Alphaproteobacteria bacterium
AAAAAAGGAAACAAAATGTTAAAACATTTGTCTACAGAAGAAAGACGTACAATCGCAAATCGCGGTGCGTTGAAAAGAAAAAATCCTGGCAAAATTCGTTTGTCGGTTTTCCGTTCTGGACGTCATATTGAAATCCAGGCGATTGATGATGTGCGTGGTCACACCATTTGCGCAGCATCAAGCAAGGAAAAAGGTTTCGCTGGCAAAGGTTGGAATGTTGCAGGCGCAGAAATGGTCGGTAAAGCTTTTGCAGAACGTTTGGTAAAAGCAAAAGTTGCTGATAATTGTTATTTCGATCGTGGCGGCTATCGCTATCATGGTCGTGTAAAAGCACTGTGCGAAGCAATCCGCGCTGGTGGCGTCAGAATATAATTCAAGATTAAACGGAGTATATAAATGGCACGTTTTGATGATAAAAAATTGCAGACGGATAACTTGGTAGACAAATTGGTTTCTATCAATCGTGTATCCAAGACCGTTAAGGGTGGTAAAAATATGTCTTTCTCGGCATTGGTTGTTGTCGGGGACAAGGCAGGTCGTGTTGGTTTCGGTAAAGGTAAAGCATTGGAAGTCCAAGCTGCTGTGCAAAAGGCAACCAAAGCAGCCAAAGCAAAGATGATTCGCGTTCCTTTGAAAGAAGGTCGCACTTTGCACCACGATATTGAATCCAGATACGGTGCATCTAAATTGGTTGTTCGCAGCGCGGTTCCAGGTACTGGTATTATTGCTGGTGGTGCGTTGCGTGCGGTGTTTGAATGCTTGGGGGTCCAAGACGTTGTTGTTAAGTCCCAAGGTTCCAACAATCCAAACAACATGGTTCGTGCAGCGTTCTTGGCATTTTCTAAAATGAATTCACCAAAGACAGTTGCAGCGCGTCGTGGTAAATCTGTTTCTGAAATTATCGCCGGTCGTGACGGTAAGAAGTTTGAAGAAAACACAGAAGCGGTTGCCGAAGAAAAATAATGCGTTATGCGGAGGAAACTAAAATGGCAAAAATTATCGTAAAGCAAGTACGTGGTTTGGTTCATAAGCCAGAAGCACAACGCAAAATCGTTATGGCTTTGGGGTTGGGTCGTATTGGCAAAACCAAAGAAATCAACGATACGCCAGCTGTGCGTGGCATGATTGCCAAGGTTGCACATTTGGTGACCGTTGTTGAACAATAATTACAAGAACCGAGTACATAGACACTTGTTTATGTGCGAAAAAGGACTATAAAATAGTTCATAGGACTAAAAGGAAAAAAAATGAAATTAAATGCATTGATGGATAATTTCGGCGCACGCAAAGATACTAAACGCGTTGGTCGTGGTATGGCGTCGGGATATGGTAAAACATCTGGTCGTGGTAACAAAGGTCAGAAGTCACGCGCGGGTTCCCGCAAGCAAGCAACGTTCCAAGGTGGTCAGATGCCAATCTTGCGTCGTTTCCCAAAGTTTGGTTTCAACAATCCATTCCACAAAGAATATGCTACAATCAACCTGGGTGATATTGAAAAGTTTATCGCATCCGGCAAGATTGATGCTAAAAAAGATATCACAATGGAATCTTTGATGGCGGCAAAAATCATCAATCGTGAAATGTCTGGATTGAAGATTTTGGCCAAGGGCGAAATCAAATCTGCAATCAATGTTATCGCAGACAAATGGTCCAAGGCAGCCGAAGCGGCAATTGTAAAGGCCGGTGGCACAATCAAAAACAAATAATCATTAACTTGCGCGCCATACCGGCGCGCAAAAACGGTTAAAATCTTAGCGCAATGAAATTCTTGAAAAAATATTTTGGAAACTTGACCGATTTACAAAAGCGCATCATGTTCACATTGGGTGCGTTGATTGTTTATCGTATTGGTTCTTTTATTCCGCTGCCGGGTGTAAATGCATCCGCAGTTCTGCACTTGTTCAGTGGCGAAGGCAGTGGCATGATGGGCATGTTTGATATGTTCAGTGGTGGTTCTTTGTCGCGTATGTCTGTGTTGGCATTGAACATTTTCCCATACATTTCAGCATCTATCGTTTTGCAGTTGTTGACTGCAACCAGCAAGAATCTTAATGATTTGCGTAAAGAAGGCGAATCGGGTCGTATCAAGATTAACCAGTACACACGTTATTTGGCGGTGTTCTTGGCAGTCGTTCAAGGTTGGGCGGTTGTTCGTGGTTTGGAATCTATGGCACCGGTCAATGGTATTCCTGCGGTTGTGAACCCTGGGTTTGCTTTTGAATTGTCGGCCATTATTGCGCTGGTCGGTGGAACTGTGTTCGTTATGTGGTTGGCGGAACAG
>JAGCOQ010000112.1 GCA_017642625.1 Alphaproteobacteria bacterium
GCCAGATGATTTCATGACGGCGCAAAAGGCAATCGCCGACGTTTTGGGCGAACCTGAAAGCGCGGAATTGACATGGATTCCAAATATGCCAATGGACTTGGACGACGACGCATATGCCAAGGTTGAAAAGTTGGTAGAGGCATTGGAAGATAACGACGACGTGCAAAAGGTTTTCACCGCCGCCGCATAAAAATAAAAAATGTAAAAAAAAACACCGGCATTTGCCGGTGTTTTTATTTTATAAACCTTTCAAACGCTGACATATTACTGTGGGCAAGGGCGATGGCGATTGCGTCTGCTTCGTCTGCGGTTTTTGGGTGTGCGGCCGGCAATAATATCTTTACCATTTTATCTATGGCGGTCTTGTCCGCATGACCCGCACCGGTTAGCGCCTTTTTAATTTTGTTTGGTTCGTATTCAAAAATCGGAATGTCGCGTGTTGAAACCGCAACAATCGCCGCGGCGCGTGCATGCCCCAAAATAAGCGTCGTGCGCGGATTTTTATTTACAAATGTAATTTCAATGCTGCATTCGTCGGGGCTAAAAGTATCGACCAATTTTGAAACTTCACGAAAAATTATTGCGAGTCGCTCGGGCAGGGTGCCAGATGTTTTCGGCAGGATTACGCCACTTGCGATATATTTACGTTGTGATCCTGCGGTATCAATTACCGACCAACCAGTATGTAAAAGTCCGGGGTCAATGCCCAATATGCGTGTCATAAGAGTATTATATAATTTTTTTGTGTTTATTTCAATTTTAATGAAACTTGTCATCCCGGCCACCGAGCCGGGATCCAGACAATAAAAAGTGTGCGCCTGTGGCGCGACAGTAATAACCTGGACCCCGGGTCAAGCCCGGGGTGACAAATACTATTTTCTAAATGTAACCTTGTTCACGGCGTCATAGCCAAAATACTTATTTATCCGCTTTGCGATTTCGGGTGCTTGGTATGATAGTTGCAGTGCAAATGCCGGATTTATTGGACGCACAGCAATATTAAACTTTCCGTCCGGCGTTTTCTTTATCGCCGCCAATGTTGAGATACCGCCAATATCGGAACCCATAATTTCAGACCAACGCGCCGCCAGATCGGCGTCGGACACACGCACACCAAAAATGCGAAACAGACCACCCATCGCACTGGCCAAGGTGTGCGGACGTGCGGTTCGAACATCCATTTTCTTACTTTGTTGGTTTGACATATGTGTATTCCCGTGGCATCAGAATGAACATTTGACCCTGGGCATGCTGACCATGTGCATATTTATATGCGTCGTCGCCCTTGCCAAAGAAGATGTCGGCACGAATCCAACCGCGGATGGCGGATCCTGTATCTTGGGCAATCATAAGACGTTGGAATTTTCGCCCGTCAGACAAGTTGGTGCTGACATACACCGGCAGACCCAAAGTATAGATATCGTCATCCATGGCGATACTGCGGATTTTAGACAGCGGTGTTCCCAATTTGCCGATTACATCTGGGGGAACCGATTCATAGAAATAGACATAACGCGGGTTCTTGTAAATCACATCACGCGCCAATTTCGGATTTGCTTTCAGATGTTTCCAAACCGCGTCGGCGGAATAGCCACCATCTGGGCGGATGCCACGACGACGCAATTCCTCGCCAATAGATTTAAACGGCATATCGTTTACCGCGGCAAAGTTCAGTTTTACCAATTTGCCGTCTTCCAGTTGCACCATACCAGAACCTTGAATTTGGATGTTTTGGACATCAACCAAGTTCGCCCAATACAGAACGCGACCGATTTTTTGTTCAACAATCTTTTTCTTTTCAACGCCCTTGTAATTACGGCCGTCGGTCGGCACACCCATCAATGGTTCGTTGCATTCGGCGGTTTGATGCCGGCAACCACGAATAATTGGGGAATAGTATCCGGTGTATGTTCCCTTGTCGGTGCCATCATCATTATATATCTTGTATGGCTGGAAATTAGATTCAAACCAAGCGCGCACCGTTGGAACATCAGCGGATGCCGATGGCAAAGTGCTGCATTTTTCTTCGAACAGGGCGCGATCCGGGATTACGCGACCCTTATACTGAATCTTGGCCTTGCAGGAATTACGAAAGGCTTGTAAAGCATAGCGGACATCGTCGTCGCGCCACCCCGGCAGTTCGGAATAAGATACCTTGCGCAGGTTAGATGCTGGTGCCACAGAATCGTCGCCTGTATGGGTTGGTGTTGACAGGTCGCATGACGTCAAAACAAACGCGCAGGCCGCGATATAAAACAGCCTATGTAGAAATTTCCCCATTTTTTTGCTCCCCCCACTTGTAAAATAGAAAAATAAATGCTATATATACTTTACCACAAATTGGCGCGTAAAAAAAGGAGCAATCGCGATGGCTAAATTTAATATTATTTCCCAGTTCCTAAAGGACTTCTCTTTTGAAAACCCAAATGTCCCAGAATTGTTCTTTAAACAGGAAAACACCCAGGCAAAATTGGAAATCAATATCGATATTCAAATCAAGGGTTCAGAAAACAACTTGTTCATGGTCGATTTAATTACCAAGGTTCATTCAAAACTGGAAGCGAACGATAAATCTATCTTTTTGATTGAATCAACATATTCTGGTTTGGTTCAAATGGAAGAAGAAAAGGACGAAGAAGTTAAAAAGCGTACTTTGTTGATTGATGTGCCGACTTTGTTGTTCCCAGCGGTTCGCAGTTTGATTACGCGTTTAACATCTGAATCTGGGTTCCCAGCATTCACAATGCAACCGGTTGATTTTGCAAAGTTGTATGAACAAAGAAACGCACAGAAAGAAGCCCAGAAATAAGAAAATGATAAAAACAATGACCGCCCAAATGGGCGGTTGTTTTTTTACCTTTACCGCTAACAAAGCACCCGTTTTTGTGATATAATATGATGAATCGGGAGAGAGAACATTATATGGCGGGCGACAAGTATATTTCTTTTGGCAAATATGTCAGCGGTTTTTCATTTGCTAATTTAGGGCTGTTTACCGGCTTTGCTGATGGTATTTATAACGCCGTTTATTCGTTGGTGATTTTGGAAATATTCCGTTCCAGTGCCGTTGTCGGTTTGTATGTGGCGTTGTATTCCGCATTCTGTATGTTTGTTGGGCTTTTCGCGAACGAGGTGTTTCGCCGTTTTTCCAAGGTGCGTGTTTTCTATTTCGTTTTGCTAATGTTGTCGGCGGGCTATGCGATGATGAGTTTTTCAATTCTGCCACGAACATTTATTACATTGGACTTTACGACCGGTATCGCAATTACATTTAGTCAGATGTTGGTGCCACTGTTTATGTCGGATTTTTCAGGTAAAGTTGGTATGGCACGTCTTAATGCGCGGTATCATTTGTGGCTGAATATCGGGGCGTTGTTTGCACCAATGATTGCGGTCACGATTGCGGGTATCTGGGGCAATCGATCGGCGTTTATGGCGTCGTCGCTTATCTATGTGGCGGCATGGTTATTCTTTAAATGGTTCCATATTGTCCAGCCGGACAAGAATATTACACCAATGAATCCGCGTCGCACATTTAGGGCGTTGTGGCGGAACGCGCGTGCGTTCTTTGCTGCACCGGGCATGTTGCGTGCATATTTGATAAACTTTGGTTATTATTCTTTGCGTGCGGTGCGTTTGCTGTATGTGCCGATTGTTGTTATCGAGTCCGGCTTTACCAAGGATACACTGGGTTGGGTTTTGACATTGGGGATAATTCCATACATCTTGCTGGCCGAGGTTATGGGTCGTGCAGTCCGCAGGTATGGTAAAAACATATGGCTGATTTTGGGGTTTGCTTCGTTTTCGCTGTTGGCGGCGGCGGCGACATTGGTGGCGGGGTATCCGCTGTTGGCGATATTTGTTGCGTGGCAATTTTCAGGGGCGTTTATGGAGCCGGTGCATGATTTAATGTTCTTTGACAACACAACGCCGGCACAAAGACCCCGTTTTTATGGCGTTTTCAGAACAAGTGTTTATTTGCCAAACTTTATAACACCGGTCTTGGCGGCGGCATGTATTACATTTTTTGGTGCAACGTCGGCTGTGTGGTTCATACCCGCAGTTGTCGGGGCTTTGACGGTCGGAATTATTATAACACCGCACAAATAAAATCAGTTGCGTGGCCGTTGTTTTCTTTGTATGATTCGGGTGTTAAGTAAAGGGGAAATTAATGGCAAAAAAAGAAGTTTCAAAAGAAAATAATACACCCGTAAAAAATCCAGCATTGGAATCTGCGTTGGCCCAAATTCAAAAGCAATTTGGTAAAGAAGCAATCATGAAAATGGGTGATGGTTCGCAACAGAATATAGAGGCAATTTCATCTGGTTCATTGGGCTTGGATATTGCGTTGGGAATTGGTGGTTATCCACGTGGTCGTATTGTTGAAATATATGGACCGGAAAGTTCTGGTAAAACAACACTTGCGCTACATGCGGTTGCCGAAGCACAAAAGAAAGGTGGCACATGTGCATATATTGATGCGGAAAATGCGTTGGATCCATCTTATGCGAAGAAGTTGGGTGTTAATGTTTCTGAATTAATTATTTCACAACCTGATTCGGGGGAACAGGCACTTGAAATCGCCGACACACTTATCAAGTCGGGCGCGGTTGATGTTGTGGTTGTTGACTCGGTCGCGGCACTGGTACCCAAGGCGGAATTAGAGGGCAACATTGGTGATTCATTTGTTGGAACGACCGCGCGTTTGATGTCGCAGAGTTTGAAAAAATTGGCGGGCAGCGTTTCGCGCAGTAATACACTGTTGATTTTCATCAATCAGATTCGTATGAAAATTGGTGTTATGTTTGGCAATCCTGAAACGACATCTGGTGGTAATGCGTTAAAGTTCTATGCGTCGGTGCGCCTTGATATTCGCCGCACAGGTGCGATTAAAGACAAAGAAAATGTTATTGGGAACGAAACACGTGTAAAGGTTGTTAAGAACAAAGTTGCACCACCGTTCCGCACCGTTGATTTCAAAATTATGTATGGCGAAGGTATTTCCCGTATTAGCGAAATCTTGGACATGGGTGTTAAATACGATTTGATTGAAAAGGCGGGGTCTTTCTATTCTTATAACAACGAAAGAATAGGTCAGGGCGAAGCCAACGCACGTCAGTGGCTAAAGGATCATCCAGAAGCCCAGCAAGAATTGTTGGACAAGATTATGTCGCGTGCATCTGGTATCGCCGAAGAAATGACGACGGGTCCGTCCGACGAAGATATGGGTGAAGTCGCAGAATAACAAAGGGGGGACCTTATGAAAAACGACAAAGGTGGCTAACAATAAAAAGGAGCATGTATGAAAATCGCACGAACTTGGGCATTGACCAAAATCATTATTCATGGGCATATCTTGAATTGGCCATGGCGTTCGCGCGTGGCGCGCCGTCGTGTGCGCACCGATTATACAGCCAAGATAGTTCCGCAATATATGAAGCGGTATTTGCCGGCTGCGGCTGCGGTGGTCGAAGAACCAGTTGTCAAAGATGACAAGAACGACAAGATTTTCACTATATGGCTTCAGGGGGAACGGCATGCACCAAAGTTGGTAAAGGCATGTTTCAAAAGTGTGCGTAAACATTGCAAGCAAGAGTTGGTGATACTGGATGCCGATTCGATTTTTGACTATATTGATTTGCCAGACATCATTGTTCAAAAATATCGTGATGGTAAAATAGGGCATGCACATTTTGCCGACATTTGTCGTGTTGAATTGCTGTATCGCTATGGTGGATATTGGTTGGACGCGACCGGTTTTGTGACCGCACCAATTCCAAAGTGGATAAGCGACCAAGACTTCTTTGTGTTCTTGGCGGGGCATAACTATGATATCGGGGGCAGCCCGTATTCATTTATGCAAAACTGCTTTATCCGTGCGCGCAAAGGGTCGTATTTATTGGCGGCGTGGCGTGCAATGATTTTGGATTACTGGATGCACGAAGACCATGTCTTTGATTATTTCATGCACCAGTTGATATTCAAAACATTGGTCACAAATGATAAACGCGCAAAAAAATATTTTGCCGATATGCCACATGTTGACCAAGATCCAACGCATGCGTTGTGGTGGGATTATCAAAACAAACCGTTTGATAAAAAGGTGTTTGATAAATTAACGGCTGATGCATTTTTCCAAAAGACAACATATCGCGGAACAGAAAATCCTGTGCCGGGGTCTTTTGCAGATGTCATGATAAACAAGATGTAAAGGACCACGATGGCGGCGCCCAAGATATCTGTGATAATACCAATATATAATGTGGAAAAATATCTTTCCAGATGCTTGGACAGTGTTTGTGCTCAATCATTTCATGATTTGGAAATAATCTGTGTTAATGACGGCAGTCCCGATGGTTGCGATAAAATACTTAAAAAATACGCGGCGCACGATTCGCGATTCGTCATTATAAATAAAAAGAACGCGGGTGTGTCGGCGGCGCGTAATGACGGAATAAAGCACGCACATGGTAAATATATCCATTTTCTGGATGCGGACGATTTCATAGATTCGGACTATTATGAAAAAATGTATGCCGCTACCGTCGACGATTCTGTTGATATGGTGTGCAGTGGTTTTGTCACCAACACAAAATATGCACGTGATTTAAAATATTCTAAAAACTTTGTGGAGAGCGACCTAAGGAAAAAGATTCGCAGAACATATGCTTTTACAGACGGGTATGTGTGGCGGTATCTGTTTAAAAGAACGTTTCTTACAAAGAATAAATTGACCTTTGATACCAGCATGATATCCCAAGAAGATGCGATATTTGTGCTTAATGCGCTTACGGTATCGAATAAGGTTGCTTTTATTTGTGGAACCTTTTATCATTACTTATTCAATGATATGTCTGCACTGCATGCGCGGGACGTGGCGCATCACAATAAAATGAAGATGCAGTATAGAGTTGGTAAAAAATACAGAAGTGATTTTGCGCGAAAATATGGATTGACTGATTTATGGATATTTCGCAAAATCCTTCGCAAAACCTAAAAGAAAGGAGGGTTAAATGCCGACTATATCTGTCATAATACCGATTTATAAGGTCGAAAAGTATTTGCGGCGTTGTTTAGATTCGGTTTTAACCCAAACTTTTGATGATTGGGAAGCGATTTGCGTTAATGACGGCAGTCCCGATAACAGTGATAAAATCTTGGCTGAATATGCCGAACGGGACAAACGATTCAAGGTAATAAATAAAACAAACGGCGGTCTGTCGGATGCGCGTAATGTTGGTATGCAACATGCGACCGGCAAATACATCTTGTTCTTGGACAGTGATGATTTTATCCATCCGCAAACAATGGAATTGGCACATGCGATGGCTGTGCGGGACGATTCGGCGATTGTATCTTTTCAATATGATCGCAAATATCGGACAAAGTTAATATTGCGTCATTTCTTGCATATGGATACTGCGCGGGTTTTGTCGCGTCGTATGCGCAAGCGGTATAAAGTGCCCCAGGTTAAAACTTTGGTGACGGATGATGTGTTCAGATATGCCACCGACAAATCACACAATATGTTTAATTCAAAACGCAAATGGTTGATTAAGCATTGTCAGGTTTGGAAGAATCTGTATCGTCGTGATTTGATTGCCGATATTTCGTTTATCAAGGGAATTGTGTTCGAAGATTTCCCGTGGTGGAGTTTGGTAATGCTAAAAAATCCACGTGTGACAATTATGCCATTGCCGTTGTATTACTATGTTCCGAACTTTAACGGAATCATTTACGCGGCGAAGCAGTTGCGTATGATTCAAAGTCTGTGCATTGGGGTTGAAACGGCATACGCGGCATATCGCGAACACGCGACACCGTATCAATTAAAAATGTGGGCGGATAATTTTATGTGGTTTTTTGTGAGCAAGGCATACAGCAAAGTTCGCTATATGGAAACACCGTCTGATTTAGAGGCTGCGCGTCAAGCGTTGCGCCAGTTGGTTTTGTCGGGTGCGCTGGAATGTCCAACATGCGACTGGTGTCAAATGAAGTTTAATTTAATAAAGTTTGCGCGTGGCGATACGAATAGATAAAAAAATCCCACAACTGTGGGATTTTTATTTTTCAAATTCTGATTTATTTGGAAAACGTGAATGCAAGAATTCTGCATTTTGGCGCAGTATATCGTTGTCGTTTTCGGGACCGTCATTTATGCAAAATGTTGGTGCGCGCAACAATAAATCTGTTTTTCCAACAACATTTGAAACATATACATTTGATTTGCGTGTGCTGAAAAAGTGCAATGCATTATAAATTGCATTTAATATTTTATGACGACCATATTTGCGTGCACGTGCATGAATGAATTTGGCACGACCAGTCACAAAGTCATAGTAATTAAATATTATGCGTTGATATTCTTGACCGGTTCGGAACTTGTTACGGATTTGTGATTGAAAATTATCGCGCAATTCAGGTTCGTTTAAACATTTCTGCATTGATGATTTGATATATGGATCAATGCCATGGCTTGATGAATATTTAAACATATTACGATTGAACAGTTTTGATATTGCGGTCTGGGCGGCAAAGATTTGTTGTTCATAAGAAGATTTGGTTTTTAATTCTTCGGGGTCAAATTTGTGTAATGAACAGTATCTGTATTTTGCGCGTCCTTTGGCGTCATAAAAATGAGATGGCGACAAGTGTTTGTTAAAAAACATATCGTCGTTCATAAGCAGGAAATGTTCGCTTAACCCCGGAATATTCACAAGGCACTTTTCTATTGTCGCGGAATTAAATGTTGGCAGTGCATCCGCCGGCATAATATCTGTATCTTGAATAACCGACACCCGCTTGTTTTTCGTGTTAAGCCATTTTGGAACTTGGTTGAATCCGGTAATAATATAAATGTGATTTACCCATGGTGCGTATTCGGCAACACTGCGCATGGAATACATAAGTTCACCATTGTCGCGGAATCTTTCCTTGGCAACAGAATCACGACCCATGGGAACCTTGCCGGTAATTTTTTGCAACCATTTTTCTTTTTCGGCGCGCCAATTTTCGTCGGTGCCATCAACCCATAAATAAACAATATCTATTTTGTCTTTCATTTATTAAACCCCAGATTCTTTAAATCGACTTGGTATTTTTACCACGCGTTTCAATCCCAGCATGCCCGGTTTATCAAGTGCATAAATTGGTCTGAAAATACTTTGCATAATTCGCGCTATGTGCATGAATTGCTGGCGTTGCGGCTTTTTATTGGTGACGGCATTTATTGTTCCGTTGCCACGCCGACGCAAATGATTTACCCAATCGGGACCGCGTTTGGTTGCTTTGGCAATAAGCATATTCATATCGACCGGACCAAAGTGCAACAGGTATAAGTTTTTATCAATGTGGAAACTGTGTCCCTTTACGCTGTGGAACCCGCTGCCCCATTTTACAGGGCGATTTATTACCACCGGTTTAGTATAGCGCGTAGAAAGCAGGGCGTATTCGCGTTGTTCCAGAATCGGCATATCGGTATCCAATGGCTTTTCTGTTTTCATATTTTGACCAACATCCAACCCCAATCCCGAAACACTAGTTCTGATTTTTAATTCTGATAAATATTCAGCCAGTGTTTTATTGGTGTCAGGATCAACAATCAAGAATTCGTCTGTATCGCATCCGATAACAATATCGTATGTCTTTAATAATTCTTGTGCCAATTCGGACAATTTACCAATTCTGTATTTGTCGCCCGATGCGCGCGACATTTCGGTATGTGGCACTTTTGTTATATTTGCTTTGCCGGCATTCACCGGCTTTTTCTGATCAGTTCCGTCCAGCAAGATATAAAGGTTTTCAGTGCCAAGTTGTTTTCCATAGTATGCAATCCAACGCGACAAAAAGAATTCGTCGTTGCGCGCCATGGTAATTGCAGCAATGCGTTTAGTTTTTGTTTTCATAATTTCTTGCCCGCCAGTATTTTTTTGATTGCGTATTTTGCCCCGCGTATAAATGCCGTAATGCGCCACATGGACAAAGTTTCTTTTACATATTTTTCGCCATAAGTGCGTTCAGCATTCTTTACAATCGCGACACGCATTTGTGTCGGTGTGCGTTTTAATACATATGATATTTGTGGGCCCAAGCGACCGTTGTGACGAATAATTGCGGCCTTTTTCATAAAGGGCATTTTGACGCGATAATAGTGTTTGATTTTATTATACACATCACGATTATGTGCCGAATATAGACACATCCATGTGCCACCATGTGCGACAACATTTTTTGTGAAACCGTGTTCATATACCTTGGTCACATCACCCTTGGACGCTAACTTGGTTATGCCGGACATAAATGTATCGAACCATTCGGACATAAATACACTGCCACGCATACCAATAAACCACGATTGGATGTGCGGGTGTGATTTCTTGGTGTTTTTAACCAAACCAAATGCATCTGTTTTTGATGATTCCATATCTTCCAAATACTTCTTTAAAGGGAATAGCGGGCCATACACAGAATCATTGACCATATACACAAAATCATATTTTGATAAATCAAGGTGTTCCCGTGCCCAAATATATGCACGCTTATATGAACCGAAATCGTATTCGCCATGACGTCGCGCCATCACAGACAGAACAACGGGTTTTATTTTTTGTGTTTCTGATTTTTTGCAATCTGAATCCATGCACAAAACAACATCACCCAGTTTAGATAATGCACGCACATAAAGTATCAGTGAATCATCAATGATTCCACCTTTATCGTAACCTGCAAAAAGAAACAATCGTTTAGCCATGGACATTATTCCTTTTTCATAATATAATTTACACGTTTTTTTAATAATTTGCAATAAAGGAAACAAGATGTCTGTGCGTATATTTTCTAGTAAATTATGGCAAGTGTATTTCAAAATTAAAACGTATAAGCAGCATACACAGGATATACATAAAGATAAAATAGTAAAGAACGGCATTATTGCAAATGAACATTCCCATGGCTACGGAGTTTTTGATGATAAATTAAAGTTTGTAATGGCGTCCGCACAAAAGAGAGGAAAGAGTTTTCAACTGGTACCAAAAATTTCTCGTAAAAACATTGAATATATTGACAAAGATGTCGTATTTCTTGGGGGGATATTAAATCATTTTGGGGATTTTTTGATAAATAATCTTGTGCGAACACATTGTTTGCTTGATAAAAAATATAGTGCATGTGACATTGTATTTGTAAATGATAAAAATATAGCAAAAATACCATCGTATATTTACACTTTTCTAGAATTACTTGGTGTATCCAAAGACAGAATTATTATTTTGGAAAAAACAACACAATTTAAAAACGTTTTTGTTCCGGATCAGGGTTGGCGATTCCCTGTATGTACTTCAAATAAGTGTGAGCAGACTTTTAATGCGATGGTTAAAAATTTAGGGAAAACAACAGTAACAAAATATGAAAAGATATATCTTTCAAGAGATGCTTTACAAGAACGCCGGACACACGGTGAAAAATATATTGCCGATATTTTTCGAAAGAATGGCTTTAAAATCATTTACCCAGAAACATTGCCATTAAAGAAGCAAATAGATTTAGTTAGTCACTGTAGGGTGTTGGCTGGATGTGCCGGAACTGCGCTGCATTTAGCTCTATTTATGAAACCTGGTGGTTGTGTTATTCAGATTAAAAGAAATAGTCGTTTAAAAGATAATGCGGCGACGCAATATATAATAAACAAGACTAAAAAATTAGACAGTGTTTTTATTTCTGGGTCTATAGAAAAACGTTCAACAATCCATTGTACATATGCTCCACAAATAATCGGTTTAAATAAATATATGCGCAAGTTTTTTGATGAGTACAATTATCAATATGACAAGAAATCTCCAGACATCGATGCGCAAACATTGAATGAATATAATATTGATTTAATCAATTATAGTAATTCTCATGGTAACGAAACGTTATATATTTTGAAAAGAAAATTTATAAAACTTTCGGCGTGCTTTATCCCTGGACGAGAGCATCGCGCACGTTATAGGAAATTGGTTAAGTCGTTGTTAAAAGTTGATTAGAAAAAACCGCCCGTTTGGGCGGTGGTTTTATTCGTCTGTTTCGGCATAACGATATGCTTTCTTGCGTTTTCCGCTGTCTAATTCTTTTTTACGCAGACGAATCGTTGCAGGTGTCACCTCTACCAATTCATCATCTTGGATATAGGACAACGCTTCTTCCAGACTCATTTTGCGGGGTGGTGCCAAGAACAACTTTTCATCCGCGGTGACCGAACGAACATTGGTCAATTGCTTACCCTTTACTGGGTTCACTTCTATATCATTTTCCTTGGAATGTTCGCCGATAATCATACCGGAATAAACTTCTGTTTGTGGACCAATGAATAATGTTCCGCGTGGTTCCAAATTGTGCAACGCATATGTCGCCGCAGAACCCGCTTCCATTGAAACCAAAACACCCGGACGATATTGTGAAATCGGACCACGATATTCGTCATATTTATCAAACACACGATTCATAATACCGGTGCCACGTGTGTCGGTGCGAAACTCGGACAGATAACCAATCAGACCGCGTGATGGCGCAGAAAATACAATACGTGTTTTGCCAGCGCCCGACGCTTTCATTTCAGTAATTGTCGCTTTGCGCTTGGTCATCTTTTCAATAACGACACCAGAAAATTCGTCATCAACATCAATAACAACTTCTTCAATTGGTTCCAGTTTTTCACCATTTGGACCAGTGCGCATAACAACGCGCGGACGGGATACACTCAATTCAAATCCTTCGCGACGCATTGTTTCAATCAAAATACCTAACTGCAATTCGCCACGCCCAGAAACTTCGAAACTTTCATTGTTTGCACTTTGCGTGACCTTTAATGCGATATTTGTCTCTGCTTCTTTGAATAGTCTTTCACCAATCATACGTGATGTCAGTTTTTTACCTGACTTACCCGCCAACGGTGATGTGTTAACAAAGAATGTCATGGTCAGGGTTGGTGGATCAATTGGCATTGCCGGAATTGGTGTGTTCACAGATGGGTCGCAAAGTGTGTCCGCCACGGTCGCCTTGGAAAAACCAGCAACAACAATAATGTCGCCAGCGGATGCGCTGTCGCGGGAAACTTTTTCAACACCGCGGTGTTCAATGATTTTTGTGATTTTGGCATTTTCAACAAATTCGCCGTTCATGTTGATTGCCTTGACCGTTTGACCGACACGAACAGTGCCCGATTCCACTTTGCCAGTCAAAATACGACCAACATAGGGGTCGGCTTCCAATGTGGTGGCCAGCATAGAAAACGGCGCATCAATTTGGCAACGGTCGCCATTGCAATCTGGGGCGGGCACATGATCCACAATCAGTTGGAACAAAGGGGTTAAATCTTTGTGTTCGTCGTTTAAATTGCGAACCGCCCAACCGTCGCGCCCAACCGAATACAAATATGGGAAATCAAGTTGAGAATCCGTTGCGCCCAATTTATCAAACAAATCAAAGGTTTCAGACAAAACTTCGTCTGGACGGGCGTCGGCGCGGTCAACTTTGTTTATGCAAACAATAGGGCGCAATCCCAATTTCAAAGCCTTGCCCAACACAAACTTGGTCTGGGGCAGAGGTCCTTCGGCGGCATCAACCAACAATACAACACCATCAACCATGGACAAAATACGTTCCACTTCGCCACCAAAGTCGGCGTGACCCGGGGTATCTACGATATTAATCTTGTATTCGCCCCATTGGATAGATGTCGGTTTTGCCGAAATAGTGATGCCACGTTCACGTTCAATGTCACCACTGTCCATGACACGATCTTCGACCTTTTCGTTTTCACGAAAAGTTCCGGCTTGTTTCAACATGTTATCGACCAGTGTTGTTTTCCCGTGGTCAACGTGCGCAATGATTGCAATATTGCGAATTTTCATCTGTTTTGCCCTTATTTTTGCATAAATCGGACATAGATTATAACATTTTTCGCGATTTTCAACAAGATAGAACAAATTTTTATGAAAATGTTGGCTTTTTTGTATTTTTGTCTATGAATGAGTATTATAAGAATGCAAACGAACAAGCAAAAGCGGAATTAGCCGAAACGTTGAAAAATTATAAATTGTTGTGCGCAAAGAACGCGTTTGAACGTTTTAAGATTTCGCTGACTAAATCAGAAAAATTGTTCTCTCCTAAACAAAAATAAAAAACCGGCGATTGCCGGTTTTTTTATTTGGTATTTGATACGAATCTAAGTAAAGCGTGCTTTGCTGCGTCCAATTGGGCTAAGCGTTCTTGTTCTGCTATTTGTGCACGCAATTCTTTTTGTTATCTTGCGTAACCCTTTACTTAGTGTTTTCCACCAATCTTTGTGCGACCACCCATAAGTGCTTGCAACTTCTTTGGTATATTGACCGAACCATCGGCGTTTTGATGATTTTCAATAACCGGCACCAATGCACGTGGCAGGGCGATACCCGTATTATTCAAAGTCGCACAGAATTGAAGTGTTCCGTCATTTGCGCGATAACGCGTGTTGGTGCGACGCGCCTGGAATTGACCAATGGACGAACAAGATCCCAATTCGCGATAAGCGTTTTCAGATGGAAACCATGCTTCGACATCATTCATTTTGACTTTGTTGAATCCCATGTCGCCGGTGCAGTTTGCAATTACGCGATACGGCAATTCTAAATCTTCCATAACTTCGCACAGGTTGTTCAAAATGTGTTCATGCATTTCGTCGCTTTGTTCCGGTGTGCAGTATATATATTGTTCAACCTTGTTAAACTGGTGAAAACGAACAAGTCCGCGTGTGTCGCGACCCGCCGCACCCGCTTCTTTGCGGAAGCATGGTGAAAAGCCCGCGTATTTAATTGGTAAATCTTTTTCATTTAATACTTCGTCGGCATGCAACGAATTCAAAATGATTTCCGCAGTGCCGGCCAAGCATCTGTCTGTATCGGTCAGCATAAACACATCATTGTTCATAACCGACAAATCAGAACCTTTAAAGTGTCCCGCATTAAAAATAGTTTGTGGTTTTGTGATTGATGGACATTCGACAAAACGGAACCCCTTTGCAATCAATTTTTGAATAACATATGTTTCAATCGCCAACTGCAATTCGGCGGCTTCACCCATAAGGCAATATGTGCGGGTGCCACAAATACCAGCGATTTTTTCCGGTGCCCACCAGTTATTCATATCCAACAAATCCCACTGGGCGCGTGGTGTAAAATCAAACTTGGTTGGTTCACCAACACGACGAACCTCTACATTATCCGAATCGTCACGACCAATCGGCGCAGACGCATCTGGGATTTGTGGAACACAATGCAACATTTCATTCAATTCGGCTTCCTTGTCCGCCAATTCAGCCATATCAGCCGCAATTTCTTCACCGATTTTTTTAGATTCTGCAATCAACGGTGCTTTGTCCGATGCGGTTGGGATTTCCTTGGTGATTTTATTCTTTTCAGCGGTCTTGGTTTGGGTAATTGTTTTCAGTTCCCGAACGCGTTTATCCAGTGCCAAAATATCGTCGACGTTGTCGGCAAAGCCCTTTACCGCACAGGCGTTTTTAACTGTATCTGGATTTTCGCGAATATATTTAATGTCAATCATTATGTTTCCCCGTTTGTTAAGTTATGCGCGGATTATAAGACGATTTTGTGCCAAAATCAATATATTCATACGACGCATTTTTTCGGTTTGCGTTGCGCGGTCAATATGGTATTATTCGGGCAATAAAGAAAGGATTAATGATGGAAATCACAATATATGATGTAATTATTTTAGGCTCTGGGCCGGCGGGATTGACCGCGGCATTGTATGCGGGGCGCGCAAATAAAAAGGCGATTGTTTTGGGTGGCCCAACATTGGGTGGTCAGATGTCCCAAATCGCAAAATTGGAAAACTATCCGGGCTGGAATGGTGACGGTCTGTCGCTTGCAGAGTTTATGAAAAAGCAGGCGGAATCGTTCGGGGCAAAAATCGTTTCTGTTTCGGCAAAGTCTGTTGATGGCGATGCCGAAAGTGGTTTTAATGTTTTGGGTGATGATGGTAAGAAGTATGTCGGCAAAACGGTGATTTTTGCAACCGGTGCATCCCCGCGTAAATTACAGATAGAGGGCGCCAAAGAACTTATGGGCAAGGGCGTTTCGTATTGTGCGACTTGTGATGGATTCTTTTACTATGGCAAAGATGTGATGGTTATGGGTGGCGGAAATGCCGCGCTGAATGACGCACTGTATTTGGCGGATGTCGCAAAGAGTGTAAAGATTGTTTATCGCAAAGGTTCATTCTTTCGCGCCGAAGATGTCCTGCGCAATCGTGTTGCAGAACGCAAAAATATTGAATGCTTGTTCAATACAGATTTGAAGAAAGTCGCAGCGGTTCCAAACAGCGACAAAATAGTTGTGACGACACTGGACGACAAAGAAATTGAAACAGACGGTTTGTTTGTTGCGATTGGCCACGAAGCGAATACAGATTATCTGGACGAAGGAATCGCGCGTGATGATATGGGGCGTTTAATACCAGATAAATTACCAAAGGGAACATATGTTGCGGGGGATGTGCATAGTAATATAAAGATGCAAATTGCCACCGCCGTTGGAACGGGATGCACCGCTGCAATGGAGGCGATCGCATACCTTAATGCGAACGAATAAAAAACGCGCCGTTGGCGCGTTTTATTTTTTTCCAAAATGTTTTTTAAGGGTGTCGTATGCGCTGGATATTTTAGCGAATTCGCTTGCGCTGCCGGAACGGTCGGGGTGGTGTTTTTTTGCCAACGCACGATAACGTGCGCCCACTTCGCGCCATGATGCAGTAATTGGTAAATCAAATGTTTTCAGCGCACTCATCACTGGACCGGGCAGGGTGGTCTTTTTCGGCATTTTATCAAATGCACTGCGTCCAGTGATAAAGTCATTAAGGAACTTTATATAATCAGCTTCGTCTGCGTTGGCCTTTGCTTTATCTTTTAATGGTGAACCAAATGTTTGACGTTCCCAATCTTCTTCTATCTCATCTGTGGACATGCCGGCATAGTAATTCCAGTTCTTGTTATACTCGGCGGCGTGTTCCGGACAGAAATACCAATACTCACGCAAATCGCGCGTCTTTGGACAACGGCATGTTCCGGCTTTTTGGCAATCGGCGTGTTCACATTTTTTTATCATTTTTTCTACCTTTCTTTGCCAATGGGTGATGCAGTGCAACCGTCTCTTTCAATTTTTCCGGCATAACATGCGTATAGATTTGCGTTGTTGAAATATCTTCGTGTCCCAACATTGTTTGTATCGCGCGCAGGTTTGCCCCCCCCGCCAACAAGTGTGATGCAAAAGAGTGGCGCAGGACGTGCGGGCTGACCCTGTGCGGATCGATACCCGCCAATACCGCACATTTTTTTAATATCTTGAAAAATCCGTCGCGGGTTATATGACCTGTTTTTCCATGTGATGGAAATATATATTTAGACGAATCGTCGTCGCGTAAGTCCAACCATTTGTTCAATGCATGAACGGCACCCGCGTGCATTGGAACAATACGTTCCTTCGCCCCCTTGCCATGAATAAGTAATTTGTCGCCCAGGTTCGCGGTCATTGGTAATTCGCAAAGTTCAGATACACGCAATCCCGACGCATACACCAGTTCCAGCATGGCACGCAAACGGACGGCGTTTTTTATGTCGCCCGCGGACGAGATTAATAATTCTATTTCTTCCACTGATAAAAACTTTGGCAAAGTGCGTGCGCGTTTTGGTAATTCCAAATTTGATGTTGGATTTTTTTTGATAATTTTTTCCACCATCAAGAACTTATAAAAAGTGCGCAGGGCACTGGCTTTGCGTGCAACAGATGATGCCTTGTCTGGCAGTTTGGATAAATAATCTTGAATTGCCGTGTCGTCTGCATTCATTAATCCACCGGGGATTGTTTCGTCTGCGTGGTGCAAGTCAGACGAATACGCAGCAAGCGTTTTTTCACTGCGACCTTTTTCAGCCGACATTGCTTCCAAGAATATATCAATATAGTTCATTAGGACAGAACCACCTCGGTCATATTTTCGGGGGCGGGCATTGTTATAAGCATCAAAACCAAGATAATAATGACAATCGCAATTATCGCGATTTTACGAAAACTTATATTTCTTTTTTTGCGTAATGGCATGTTCACCCCCAAATATATTAGATAGTATCAAAACTTGCGATAAAGACACCGGCGCCGGCAATGATAATAAGCGGTGGTGCAATAATCGCCAATACCGGTGGCAATACCCCCGTCGCCCCCAGTGCGTTAAACATATTGATTGTGAAATATGATGCGAAGCATGTGACAATACCAATACTAAACTTAAACCCAAAACTGTAATTACGGCGTTGACGAGTTTGCGAAAAAGCAATCCCCAGTGTCGCCATGGCAATCATAGACAATGGCAAGAACAGCAAAGTCCAAAACTGAACCCAATGGGAACGCACAGGGATACCGACACTTTCCATCTTTTTAATAAACGCCGGCAAATCCCAGAATGAAATCTGGTCTGGTTGCAGGTATCTGTCCAACACCGTTCGCGGCGTAAGGTGGGAATCCGCATGCCATGATTTTTTTACATCACCACCAATGCCGTTCCAAATTAATGCGGATTCTGAATCCATACCATTGTTTGATAATGTTATGTGTTCCGCAGTGACGCGTTCCGTCAATTTAAACTCTGGATTTTGGACAAAGGCGGTCACGCGGTTAAATATCAGATTTTCGCCGTCGCGACCAATTGATTCGGCACGCAATGTTATATAGCCGTTTTCGCCACTTTCACGCAACCACACCGCGCCATCAACCAACTTTAAATGGTCTGTGGTAATTTCCTGGGTCGTTAAATAAACTGAATACGGGTTTATAACCGCGGTGGCAAAAATACCAATTAACGCCGCGCCGAATAAAAATGGACGCGCCATTTGATATGGCGACAAACCGGCGCCTGAAATAAT
This sequence comes from Alphaproteobacteria bacterium, assembly GCA_017642625.1. The sequence goes on from JAGCOQ010000112.1 coordinate 18,950, forward strand.
GATGTTTTCACTGGATTTGGTCAGGTTATAAGACGCAAACAAAGTTCCCATAAATATTGCCATTGGCAGAAACAGTGGGACATATTCCATCAATCGCGCCCATGCGTCAAACAGGGCGGCGGTTGCAGTTGGGTTTGATGGCAAGCGTTCAACAAAGGTGACCGCCAAAATAATTCCACAAACGACCAACATAACCAGTCCAACGCCCGAAAAAAATCGGCGCAGCAAGAACTTGTTTAAAATCCTGTATCTGAACATCTTATATATTTATATATGTATTAGTTGATTATATATTGTTCATTTGGTAATTGCAAAATTAAAATGTTGTCCTATAATGCCGACTATAAATAAGGCAGGAACAAACATGGAAAAGTATCCAATATCGCGCAATGGATTTGATGCGCTGGTCAAAGAATTAAAAGA
>JAGCOQ010000113.1 GCA_017642625.1 Alphaproteobacteria bacterium
AGTTTTAAAACAGACGGTCTTTTCAATACGTCCGAATATCGATTACGACCAGAAAGCACGACCGCGATTACCAAGGCGTTAAGTGATGTTCAAAAAACCGCCGAACAGAACAAAATAGATTTGAAAACCGAAACTGATTATTGTTTGATGGTTGTTGGAAAGACAGATCGTGTTCCATTTAAGAATAACACGTCTAACAATCAAATCTTGTCGGAACAACGTGCAGAAGCAATCGCAACGGAATTGAGGGGCACGTTTAACCCTGCAAACATAAGAACCTATGGTATTGCCGAAAAAGACTGTACTAATCCACCTCATAAGAAAAATAACGACCCTGAATGCCGTCGCGTAGATGTGTTGTTCTTGCCGGGCACCTGCAGCGAGAATATAACCATAACAGCCGAATGGGTCAGAGAACTTGCGCCAAACGCGGCATCTACGTTAAGCAGTTTAATATCCGCGACAAAGGCTCAATAACAGATTACAGCAGATAACAACCGCCCGATTGGGCGGTTTTTTAATATCGATGCCCCCCCGCGGCCCCACCCCATTATCTTGACAAATCGCTTGACAAAATGCTATTTTTGACTATATTTAAGGTAAATAAACTAAACAAGAGAATTGTCTATGTTTGAAACATTGAAAATGAAAGTGGCGGCGGACCGCATTGAACGCGAAAACCGCGCACGCCGTAACCGTCTTAATGGTATCCCAAATTTTTGGGCATGTGTTTGGTATATAATTTGCTGGCCATTTCGTAAAATCTGGCAATTTTTGTGCTGGTTGTGGCGTATTATTTGCGGCATCAACGTTATTGGTTTGTTAAACGCCGTATTATTGGTCGCGATTATCGTTCTGTGTTCTATGTTGATTCTGGACATTATTAACTTCCGCAGAAAACCGGTTGTTATTGTCACAGACCCAGTGCCGGCCAGTGTTATCGCTGAAAAAATCAATGTGCCAGTTATCGCAGAACCAGTGACAAAACCGGTCAACGCATCTGCATCTGATGCCCAGACGGCAAAAGATGATGAATCTTTGTCGCGCTATGGCACATTACCAATCAAACGCGATCGCATGCACAGAATGGTGGGCAAACCGATTCGTGTTGTTAAACCACAATCTGATCCAGTTGCCGAAAGACAAACCGCACGCATTAACAACAAAATGTTTGGCGACATTGTTATCGACAGTCGTGGTGCTGCGACTATGTTAAGCAACGGCACTGAAATCAATGGTAATTTGTATCTGCAAAATATGCGCAAATATGTCTTGCCATGCAATATCAAGATTACGGGCAGTATGTTTATCCGTGATGTCAATATGTTGCAATTCTGTGGCGATTTTGACATTACTGGCAACATTTATGTCAGCCCACGTTCTTCATTTGGTCCAATCCCAACTAATTCACGTTTGGGTGGCCAAGTGATTTTATAAGTTTCATTTGCCTCCTAAGTTGAAACGGCCCACATCTGTGGGTCGTTTTTTATTTGTGTATTTAATTGACTTTTTGTGATATAATTGAATATCTGAACAAAAAGGAAAGGAAATGAACACATTAAAAAAATGGGTTGATGTCATGGCAAAAAATATCGGTATCACACTGGTGTTAATCTTGGCGGTTGTATTCTTCATCTGGTCATGCCAAGGACGCTTGTTGGCTGGTCTGATTACGGCTTTTGCGGCATTGATTATTTATATGTCGGCATCCATGCTGTATAAAGAGTTTCAAAAAAAGCCATCATCAAAACCACAACCTAAAAAGAAATAAAAATACCGCCCAATCGGGCGGTATTTTTTAATCAATTATTTTCTTATTCTTCGACCGTCGCAGGTTCCGCTGGGATTTCTTCCATTGGTGCGTTTGCTGTTTCTTGGGTCACGATTTCGTTACGCAAATCGCTTTGCTGTGATGCGACATTCATTCTGGACGAAACATATGCCAACGCCCCACACAAAACAAAGAATATAACCGCCAACCATGCCGTCAAACGTGTCAAAAAGTTTCCAGCCGCAGCCCCAGTCAACATTCCGCCCAACATAGATGATGCAGATGAACCGGAAATACCGCTGCCCTCAGATTTTTGCAACAAAATCAGACCGGTCATAAAAACGGCGACGATAATCAACAAAACTAATAAAATCGAAAACATATTTTTTCCCTTGGTTTCTTGTGCTTGGATTCTAGCCACCAATCCGCTAAATTGCAAGTTTTTTCAGCAATGCCGCTGCGGCTTCTATACTGGCGACCTTTTTAGATGCCCCCTTGCCTGTCGCGCTTTTCCCCAGCGCGGTCACCCGTACATTAAATGTTGGGTTATGTGATGCGCCCGTCGGTTCCAGATATTCGTATTCTGGCAACCCACCGCCTGATTCACGCTGAACCAGTTCCTGTAATGTTGTTTTGGCATCCTTGGGCGCAGTGGCATCCGCCGCCGCTAAATCGCGCCATATGTCCGCAATAACAGAACGCGCAACATCAAAACCACTTTCAAGAAAAATCGCACCAAACAACGCTTCGGTCGCGTTGGCTAAAATATGCTGAATCCGTCCCGCCGTCATATGCCCATGATGAACGCGGTTCGCCAAATCCAATTCGTTTGCAACACGCGCCAAAGTCTCGGTCGAAACCAGCATTGCATGGCGACGCGCCAATTCGCCCTCTGATTCATCTGGATACATTTGATACAGCAATTCGGCCACCGTAAGACCCAAAACACGATCGCCGACGAATTCCAACCGTTCATTGTTATGCGTGGCATTTGCACCGCTCTGGGTCAGTGCCATTTCCAACAATGATTCATCTTTGAATTTATATTTAAGTTTTATCATTAATCAATCCCCATACCAAACCGACCCCAGCGCATTTTGGAACCCCATGTCCACAACGCAATCATGGGCGCATAGTAATTATGTGAATACCAAATGAACCACGCGCGCCCCAAAACATTATCACGCGGAACAAATCCGACATGTGCGCGGGAATCGGCACTGTTGTCGCGATCGTCGCCCATGAAAAAGAAATGCTTTTCTGGGACGGTATAAAGTGGCGTATTGTCCAATGGTGCTTCGTCTGATGCTTCTATGATACTGTGCTTTACACCGTTTGGTAATATTTCATCATATTCAGTCATGTTAAACACACCGCATGCACCAGCATATTCCTGGCAGAACCGATCGGACTTGTATTCAATAGTGTAATTAAATGGTGCCGGCGCATTATCAACCCAAACCTTGTCACCCTTTATCGACATATTATCCTTGTAATAACCGACCCCACGCATAGACTTCGGCAATATCGCCATGACATAAGGACGTGGATTTTCACGTGGAACCATTTCGCCGTTCAGATACAAACGCCCTTCTTTCACTTGCACTGTATCACCCGGCACACCGACCAAGCGTTTTATATAATCTTGGCTTTCATCCGCAGGATTACGGAACACAACGACATCACCAACCCTTGGTTCATGCGCAAAGAAACGCCCGTTCCACAACTTCCACGAACCAAACGGGAAAGAATAGCGTGAATATCCATAAGACCACTTTTGAACGAATATATGGTCGCCGACATGCAGTGTCGGTATCATTGAACCCGATGGGATATTAAATGGCTCTAGAAACAAACTGCGAAATATAATCGCAATTAAACCACCATAAAATATGGTATTAAACCATTCGCGTGCTGTATTTTTATTTCTTGCCGGCATCTCTTTATTCCTTTCTTTGTCGCGGATATTTTAAAACTTGAATTCAACTTGCGCAAGTCCTAATATGCCAACATGATTTCTCTGAATTCAATAATTTTCAATGGTATGGATGCGACCCAGATAGATGTCCAAGTGCAGTTGGCAACGGGTCTGTCCAATCCAGAATTCAATATTATCGGGTTGGCGGATCGCGCGGTCAAGGAATCTGCGGAACGCATACGCAATGTTATTTCAGCGTTGAACCTGAAAATGCCGCCAAAGCGATTGACGGTGAACTTGTCGCCGGCCGATGTGGAAAAGAACGGTTCGCATTTTGATCTGCCTATTCTGTGCGGAATATTGTGCGCCATTGGCGTTTTACCCGAAGAAAAATTATCACACTATTTAATCCTTGGCGAAATCGGGTTGGACGGCGCAATCGTTCGCACAGACGGTGTTCTGCCGGCGGCTGTTTGGGCGCGTCGCAACAATATGGGAATTATTTGCCCTGCCCCCCAGGGTGCCGAAGCCGCCCTGTCTGGTCATACAGAAATCTTGGCACCGGCACATGTATTGGAATTGATAAATCATTTTAGTGGCGCCGCCCCGCTGGCACAACCAGTCGTTTCGGAAATCAAGCAAACACAAACCACGCCAGCCGGCGACTTTGCCGAAGTATATGGTCAAGAATCCGCAAAACGCGCGTTGGAAATCGCCGCGGCGGGTGGACATGCAATGCTTATGGTTGGGCCGCCGGGGTCGGGAAAAACAATGTTGGCATCACGTTTGCCGACAATACTGCCTGAAATGACCGCTGACGAGATTCTTGAAACATCCGTCATATATTCAATCGCAGGACAACTGGGCGACCGGTCGTTGATTACCAATCGTCCATTTCGCGCAATTCATCATACCGCCAGCCCTGTATCACTTGCGGGCGGTGGCGGTAATGCAAAGCCCGGCGAAATATCGTTGGCACACAATGGTGTTTTGTTCTTGGACGAATTACCTGAATTCGACCGCGCGACATTGGAAATATTACGTCAGCCGATGGAGTCGGGCAAGATTACGATTTCACGTGCAAAGCGCAACGCAACCTATCCGGCGCGTTTTCAACTTATTGCCGCAATGAATCCATGCCCATGCGGAAATCTTGGCAACGCGGCATTGTCTTGTTCGCGTGCGCCACGTTGTGCCGAAGCATACCAGAATAAAATATCGGGTCCGCTTCTTGATCGTATTGATTTGCATGTTGATGTGGACGCGGTTAATCCGTGGGATATGAAGCCAAAGTCCGATACCCCGATTGAAACCAGCGCCCAAATCCGCGCACGCGTTGTTGCGGCACGCAACCGTCAAATTGCCCGCCAAGGTAAAGTTAACGCGTTGCTGGACGGCGCAGAATTAAATGCGGCGGCACCGTTGAATGATGAACTGACCGAATTTTTAAATACCGCCGCAGAAAAAATGTCTATGTCTGCACGCGGATACAATCGCATTAAACGTATCGCACGCACAATCGCCGATTTGCGTGGTGCCGACAATATTGAATTATCTGATTTAGCCGAAGCGTTATCGTATCGTCCAATTGGTCGCGGTAAATATGGTGTAAAATAAAACGCCCCGTGGGGCGTTTTTTTAAAACTCCCATCTAAATCCAAACAAGAAATTGGTATACAGCACGTTTTCTGTATGGAACCAATCACGTGAACGCGAACCATCCGCATTACCCAACGCCCACTTTATTTTTGGCATATATATGAAACGGAAACCCGCATCCAAGAAGAACCCTTCAGATACACCATATGACATACCAAACGTCACAACCCCGGCCAAGTTTGATGAAGATTTTTTAGCACTGTGAAATTGCAAAACACCATAATCATCCAATTCACCAAAATTTTGCAAATCAACAGATGACGACAAATCACCGTACAAGTCCGATAAGTTTAACACTGTATCGGTATCACCATATCCCAAGCCAAAACCAGCATATGGTATAAACTTACGCAAAGGTTTATCCCACCCCTCATAGAAGTCGTAAATTGCCATTGCAGTAATAACGTTTGTTGTGACCGTTGATTGGACACCGCCACTGCGAATCTTGACACTTAATTTTTCTTCTGTGTCGCCACCTTCCAAAGGAACGGTTCCCTCTAACATTGGTGATATATTATATTCGCTTTCCGACATATAGTCCCAATCGACTTGGAAACGCCACTGTGGTGTCCATGGCAACACCCAACCGATTGCCGCGCCACCGGTAAAGGACATTTCGCCATAATTTTTCTTGATTGGTAATTTACCCAAATCAGCAATTCCAGCATACACATAATCACCACAATTTGTGCATGTATCATAATATGCCGCCGAAACAATCGAACCATCATTTGGGTTATAATAATATTCCGAAGTTAATGTGCCGATATCGTTTTTCGTCTTCGCCATTCCATACGATATACCACCACGTATCAAGATAATGAAACGACGACCGTCATCTTCGTAATGACCATCACGCACATATGTTCCATCGTATTCCCAATTAGCACGCGCCGCCGGCGATACCAGACACGCAATCATTGGCAAAACAAGCAATAACTTCTTCATCATAACTATTATTATATCACAATTAACGACCAGATAAAAACGTTTTTATTCTTTGCAAATAAACCCGCCCGACTGCATTTTCCACAACCGCGCATATTCACCTTTTTTGCGCAAAAGTTGCGTGTGGGTGCCCTGCTCTATGATTTTGCCGGCTTCCAGCACAACAATTCTGTCCATATTGCGCAGTGTTGACAACCGGTGTGCAATCGCAATGGTCGTCCGTCCACGCGCCAACTTTTCAAAAGACGACTGAATTGCAATTTCAGTTTCACTGTCCAGCGCAGATGTCGCTTCGTCCAAAATCAAGATTGGTGCATTTTTCAAAAACGCGCGCGCAATCGCAATACGTTGACGCTGGCCACCGGACAATTTAATTCCCCTGTCGCCAACCATAGAATTATATTTCTTTTCCGTAGAGTTTATGAACTTATCCGCGGCGGCTTGGTGTGCGGCACGACGAATTTCCGCATCAGTTGACCCCGGCTTACCATACACAATATTTTCACGCAATGTTCGATTAAACATTGTCGGATCTTGCGGAATAAATGATATGTTTTGACGCAATGAATCTTGGGTCACATCACGAATATCAATTCCATCAATTAATATCTGACCGCGCGTTGGTTCATAAAAGCGCATTAACAAATTCACAAGCGTTGTTTTACCCGCCCCCGATGAACCGACCAAACCGACACGTTCACCCGCCTTGATAACCAAATTCAAATCACGCAACACATATTTGTTTTTGTATTTAAAGTAAACATTTTTAAATTCAATACGACCACGCGACACGACCAACGGTTGCGCATTTTCAGCATCTACAACATCTACGGGTTGATTAAGTTCCTTGTATGCACGCGCAGCCGACGACAACATATCAACCATATCTGGAATATTACGAACGATATAACCAATCAGTCCCATTATTGTCATATAGACACTGATTGTGAATACGATATCCGATATTTTGATATTTCCATTTGTGAATAACAAACAACAGATTACCAACATAGCCGCATAAAAGACCTCCCACAAAATCATTGGCACCGCCCAAAACATACGTTGCATAAAGTTGGCATTTATACTGGTTTTAATTTGTTTCTTTCGTGGTTCTTTTAAATGTTCCCGTTCGCTTTTCGCACCGGCAAACAATTTCACGATATAATAATTTGATAGACTGTCCACCATGTGCCCAGCCAATCCGCTGTCTGCGGTGCTGGCATCTTGGGCGGTGCGGTTCATTGGTTTTACCATTGCCCATCCATATGCAAAACGCAAAACAAACGACAATGCGAACAACAGTGCGATATATTTATTTATCTGGAAAATCATTCCTGCATTAATACAAATAATTAACAAGACCGCGATTAGTCGCCAAAAATTATCAATAACACGAAAACCACGCGCGACATAGTTTATCTGCGAATAAACTTTGCCTGACATACCGCCCGTCCAAAACCGCATAGATTGTGCATGCACATAATCATTTAACACTTCGGAAATCTGATTATGAACAATGGGACGCCAACGCGCCGATAGCATACCACTGAATAAAATCGTCAAATCGATACAAACAAATATTATCAAAATCGCCAAAATTGTTGGCAACGCATGTTCCAACAATGTCATGCCCGCCGGCACTTCTGATTCAAATATCGCAACCGTCCAACGCTGTGAAATTGGCCAAAACAAATCTTGGGCACCAGTCAGCAAATAAACAATCGCCCATCCAATTAACAATGGCCAATGTCCGCGCACACCGTATTTAAAATAAAACCGCCACAATGATTTTGGTAATTTTGTTATCATAACTTCGCCCTGTTTTTTATTTTGCAACAATATCATGGAATATTTCCGCTGGGATTGTGCCACCAGTTATCTTAGATGACATTGGTGTGAAATCGTCGTTGCCCAACCACACACCAATAATTAAATTATTTGTCGCACCAACAAACCATGCATCACGATTATTATTACTGGTGCCAGTTTTGCCCCCCAACACATTTGGTGCCATTGCGCGATGTCCGGTTCCACCAACCGCCACAACATCTGACAATAATTCCGTCATATATGAAACAGTATCCGGCGACAAAATTGTAATCGGTTCAGACGGATTACGTTCATAAACAATATTGCCCGACGCATCTGTTATTTTAGTTATTGAATAAGGTCGCACCGATTCGCCATTGTTCCAAATTACCGCATAAATATTCGTTAAATCCAACAGCGACATTTCCGATGCACCCAACACAGTTGAATATTCACGACGCAATTTTGTGCCAACACCTAAACGTCCCGCCATATTTAACACCGAATCGATTCCAAAAGTCTCGGTCAATTTTAATGGCACAGAATTAACGCTTTTTGCAAACGCAGTTGCCAACGATATATCACCATAATAACGTTCGTTGTAATTTTTAGGATTGTAATCACCAATTGCAAATTGCGAATCGTTTACATACGAATCGGGGCGCATACCTTTTTCCAATGCAACCAAATAAACAACAGGCTTGAATGCAGACCCCGGTTGACGCGTCGCCAACACACGATTGAATTGACTTGTTTGATAATCCGCCCCACCCGACATAGCACGAATCGCACCATCATATTCCATCGCGACAACGGCACCTTGGTATTGTTCAACCTTGTTCGCTAAAACACGCGCCACATGTTCTTGCAAACCCATATCCATTGTCGTGTAAACATACAGATCCGTATTAAATGTTCCAATACGTGATCCAACTTCGTCCAACACAAAGTCCGTCCAATACCGATATTTGTTTGTGTCGGGTGCCGGTGTTGCCGGTGCCAATTCACGCGCAGCCGCACGCGCTTGATTAATATCGATATATCCTTGGCGCACCATTTCAGTTAATATCGTTCGCGCACGTGTAATATTTTTTTCCGGATTTTTTAATGGACTATATGTCGTTGGTGCCTTTAACATAGCCGCAATCTGTGCCGCTTGGGCCAAAGATAATTTTGTTGCGGGCACTTGGAACATTACACGTGATGCGGCATCAATACCGCGCATACCACCAACCAGCGACACACGATTCATATACAAATCCAAAACTTGATTTTTGTTAAATCTATTTTCCAACCAATGCGATAAAATTAATTCTTGGACTTTTCGTGAAATCTTTTTGTCGCGCGACAGGAAAATATTCTTTGCGGTCTGTTGTGTAATTGATGATCCGCCCGCCGCAAAATGTCCACGAAACAGATTTACCACCAACGCACGCGTGGTGCCACGCATATCAATGGGGCCATGTTTAAAAAATCTTTTGTCTTCTATTGCGACAATCGCTTGCCATACATATGGCGGCAAAGTTTCAACGGATACAGGTGCGCCCATTATGCGCCCAGATGAACGAATTTCATTTCCATTTTTATCCATGAACATAACTGCCGCAGGCCGCGTTTCGTGCAATATTGCGTCCAAGGACGGCATACGCAAATAAATCACCGCAATATAGCCAGCGATAAAAACAACGCCGATTAAAATCAAATTAAAAAGATAGACCAACATCCGTCGCTTAAAAGATGGATGTGATTTTTCTTTCTTTTCTAAATCGTTCGACTTACGTGGCAAAATCAGATTCCCTTCCGTTGAATTATAGCACAAAATCCTTGCCAATGCATATTCTTTGTAATTATAATTCACATTGTTTTTATAGGGGACAGAAATGAAAAAAATATCTTTCTTGTTGTTGGGCGCACTGATTGCAACACCAACTTTTGCGAACGATTATGACGAATATGGAACGTATGACGAAGATTTAGAATCATACACGACATATGCTCCTGATTATGATGACACCCCCACGACCACATCATCTTATTCTTCTTCTGCGCGGGACACATATGCGGGATTTCGCATTCACCGCAACGAACATATTTATTTCAAGTATGATGCCCATAATGCCAAGGATACAACGATTCGTGATGATAGTTTTGGATTCGGATTAAATATTGGCAACCGTTTAACCGACTATGTCAAATTAGAATTCGAAACATCATATACGGGTGCATCATTGGAAAAACACGAAACAGATTTTGACTTTGATATTTGGTCAAACATGTTGAATGTTTATATCTATAAAAACTTTGGTGGCGCGGTCGAACCATACTTTGGTGTCGGATTGGGTGCAAGTGGCATTTGGGGTGATGTTAGCGGAAATCATGGCGACTTTTCCGCAAGTGATTTCGAATTGTCATTTGCTGCGATGGCTGGTATCAATTTCGCGCTTAATAAATACGTGGATTTGAATTTGGGTCTGCGATACATTGATTACGGCAAATTAAATCACAAGGTTGCAACAACACATATTGATGCGACCGAAATATATATCGGTGCCGCGTATAAGTTTGGTTTGTTTGATTAATAAAAAACAATTAAAAAACACCGCCCAAATGGGCGGTATTTTTTAGAAGCGGTATAACCCAGACAAACGAACTTTGTGCAACTGCAGGTCATAATTATACTGATAACGGTAATCCAAACCAACCTGGAATCCGGATGCTGACAGTAATTCGACACCACCGCCAATGTTCGCCCACAATGGGTCAATTTCTATGTCATATTTGGTATATGATTTCGCAGGACCAAACTTGAACTTAGCATAGTCAGGTGTTCCCAACACATCATATTCAACACCCGCCGATATGTATGGACGAATCTGGAACCAAGATGATGGATAGAAACGTTTCTGGGCAATCAAGGAATAACCCGGTGTCAATATCATATAACCATCAGATTCCAAATGCATATATTCGTCGCCACCGGCCTCTTCTTTGACCGAGAAGCCAAAGTTATAACCAACACGTGCATACAAGTTGCCGACAATGTATTGGTTCAACCAGTCATGCAAGAAGCCCCATTCGGAAATCACACTAAATGCAGTTCCTGAACCGTCAATGTGCGAAACGAAGTTCTGTTCACGCGACACATCTAACAAATGCAAATCCAAGAATGCATTTCCATACAAACGTGTCTTGACACCCAAAATCTTCATCAAGTATGCACCAACACCGATATCGGTATCAGAAACATCATAACTGACATGACCATCAACACGTTTACCCGGTATATAAGTCAAATCCATTGCATCAGTATCATCCGCCGACATATGAGAAATATGTCCAGCAACACCCAAGATTAATGTAGGAGAATTCTGACAATCAAATCCGCCAACGATACTGAACCGATCACCGTTTACATGTTTACCGTCGCTGGTATTCTGATAGAACAGACCATAATCTGCATCTAACCATGCTTTTTTCAAACTACGATGGCGATTCCAAATGAATTCGTCCAGCATATGGTCTTCGAAATCGCGGAAGAATGTGTGTTCTTCTAATGCGACACTGCCCGCCAAGTGTTCGATTTCACGTGGTTGGACCAAACGGCTGAAACGAGCCAACGCAGTTCCATCACGATCCAACACATATTGTTCCATACGACCATACAATTCGTTTGCCAGATTTTCAAAGTTTGTTCCCTTGAACGCAACTGGTATTGCTTCTATTGGTGAACGATTATTGAACTTGGCATCCTTTAATCCGCCTTCGACCAAGTCATCCAATGCACCCGCAGAATCGTATTCACCGCCAGTGTGATCATCAACACGTGCAACAATCGGTTGAATCTTGAACACTTGAACCGGACCACCAAAGCGTGAATCAAACACGATATAGATACTGTCGGTCACACCATCTTCGTCAACATCACGCACCGTCAGATATGCCGGCAAATTCATTTCTGTTTGACTTGCATCAGAGTTTTCTGCGATAGAAGAATCAAAGTATCTAAAGCACTTTGTTCCATCTGCATTGCAGAAATTAACATTCAAGTTGCGAATCTTGTCTGACAATTCAGCCAAGCCGTCTGAACTGTCTGAATGCAACAACCATATTGCAGTTCCCGAATCCACCATATCAAATATATCGATACCGATTTGCGGATTGATTAACGAAGACCCCGACAATTCCGCACTGGCATTGCCAACATTTGATACATTATAGATGAACTGACCATCCACAGAAATCAATGGTGCCGCATTTGTTGCCGCATTTGTTATCTGACCCAAAGTATTATCATTGGCCAATGATACAGTTGCCCAATAATTATATGTTGTCGCATTCATTACAACACCCGGATTTGGCAATATCGCAGCATGCAACATACTGTTATCGTCAAATGTATAATTACCGCCAATGTGCATATGTTCCAAACCAACGAAATCAACGCCACCGGAAACATTGCCCCTGACATCAACATTTAACCAATTACCAGTTGGGTTTGCTTGGATACGCAAATCCTTGGCAAAGATACTGCCGTTAACAGTAACATCGCTGGATATAATCTTCATTACCGAAGAACCATATTGATTGATGCCGCCGACCGTCAAGTTGCCTGCGGTCAAGTTGTGATTAGTAGATGTGATATTGATATCACCCGCGCCCAATGTTCCAGCATAATTCTGATACAAAATACCAGTTGATGTTAACGCACCATTCACAGTCATATTCTTGGCTGTAATCTTGGATGTTCCAGCGGTATTCGAGAAAGAATCTGCGGTGATATTTCCTGCCTCAGATTTCAACACCAAATTACC
>JAGCOQ010000114.1 GCA_017642625.1 Alphaproteobacteria bacterium
CCAAATAATACCTTTCATTTCGACGACATCAACAACACCTTTGAAGTCTTGTTCTGCACCAATTGGGAAATTAACAACCAATGGATTTGCACCCAATCTTTCACGAATCATATCAACACAGCGGAAGAAATTTGCACCCGTTCTGTCCATCTTGGTTCCTTTAATAGCCGGAACATCCAACGGTGATGGCAAGTAATCAACAATCGCATCCAACAATGGTTGAACACCTTTGTTCTTGAACGCGGTTCCGCAAAGTACCGGAACAAAATTCTGTGCGATAACACCTTTACGCAACAATTTCTTGATTGTGTCGTGATCTGGGATTGTGCCTTCCATATATGCTTCCATAACGGCATCATCCAATGTCACAACTTCTTCAATCAATTTGTTGTGCAATTCTTCGGCTTTCGCTTTCAATTCTTCTGGAATTTCAACTGTGATTGGATGGGAACCTGTTTCGTCTTCCCAAATCAAACCCTTCATTTCCAAAACATCGACGACGCCCTTGAAGTCGGCTTCGGCACCAATCGGGAAATTCAAGACCAATGGGTTTGCGCCCAAACGTTCACGGATCATATCAACACAGCGGAAGAAGTTTCCACCGACACGGTCCATTTTATTAATAAAGCAAATACGTGGAACATTATATCTGTCCGCCTGACGCCATACGGTTTCTGTTTGTGGTTGAACACCAGACACAGATTCAAAAACCGCAACCGCACCGTCCAAAACACGCAAAGAACGTTCCACTTCCATTGTAAAGTCCACGTGTCCCGGCGTATCAATCAAGTTAATACGATGGTCGCGCCAAAAGCAAGTTGTTGCCGCGGACGTAATTGTAATACCACGTTCTTGTTCTTGTTCCATCCAGTCCATAGTGGCGGCACCATCGTGCACTTCACCAATTTTATATGTTTTACCGGTATAGAACAAAATACGTTCAGATGTTGTCGTTTTACCGGCATCAATGTGCGCCATAATACCGATGTTACGATACATATGTAATGGGGCGGTTTTTCCAACAGACATTTTCTTTCCTTTTCGCTTTCTATATTACCAACGGAAATGAGCAAACGCTTTATTCGCTTCTGCCATTTTGTGTGTATCAATTTTCTTCTTAAACGCGGCACCTGTGCCATTAAGTGCATCACGCAATTCTGCGAACAAGCGTTCTTCCATAGAACGTTCGCCACGTTTACGTGCCGCATTGATAATCCAACGCAATGACAAAGTTTGCTGACGATCCGCACGAACTTCTACTGGGACTTGGTATGTCGCACCACCAACACGGCGACCTTTTACTTCGACAGACGGTTTTACCGCATCAACTGCTTCCAAGAAAGTTGTTAATTCATCGCCATCTTTTGCGATTTTTTTCAAACGTTCCAATGCACCATAAACGATAGATTCGGCAACTTCCTTTTTACCATCGTGCATAACAACATTAATACATTTTGCAACAACCAGATTATTATATTTGGAATCTGGCAATATTTCACGCTTTGTTGCGGCTTTACGTCTTGACATACTTTATTCCTTTTTTGTTCTTCACCCGAATCATTCGGATTACTCAGATGGGCGAACCCATATGTTTCAATTATTTTGCTTTCTTTGCACCATACAAAGAACGACCTTGCTTTCTGCTTTCAACACCCTTGGTATCCAAGACACCACGGATGATGTGATATTTCACACCGGGCAAGTCCTTTACACGACCGCCACGAATCATAACAACACTGTGTTCCTGAAGGTTATGACCTTCGCCCGGAATGTATGCGGTAACTTCGTGACCGTTTGCAAGTTTAACACGGGCAACTTTACGTTGCGCAGAATTAGGTTTTTTAGGTGTGGTTGTGTAAACACGAGTGCACACACCACGTTTTTGCGGATTTTCCATCATATCCGGCGCCGTAGATTTTACGACGACCTTTTTACGTGGTTTCCGAATCAGTTGGTTCACTGTTGGCATTCAAAATCTCTTTGTTTCTTTTTGTGTCCTTATTTTTACACCAAACCCCGTATCAGACTTATTTTAACGGCGGTCCCGCAATTATAAATCTGCCAGATTTACGGCGTTTTTCTGTGTTTTTTACTTTCCTTACTTACACGGAAAGCGCAATAACTATAATGCCAAAGGGTCCGGTTGTCAAGGAAAA
>JAGCOQ010000115.1 GCA_017642625.1 Alphaproteobacteria bacterium
AACAAAGTATTTAACCTGACCTGTGCCAAGGGTGAGAAATGTAAAGAGGTTTGTGTTGTCCAGCAATGCGAAGATCCTTATACCCCAGACACCGTAAATAATATTTGTACGGCACCAAACGGCAACTGTGATTTCGAAGGCGATAAAGAACATGCCGAAGCCAAGGGTACTTGGGAACAAAAATCTGGTAAAATGGTCTGTAAACCAATCTGCAAAGGTTCAAATTACGAACCATATTGGGACAACCAAACAAAAACATACACGGGCTGTGTCACAAAACGCGACCGCACCGGTAAAAATTGTCCGAAAGAATTATTAAAGACATACCCACATGCGTCACGTGGTGAAATAACATCCGAAGATATAAATGGTGTCGCTACTGCGTGTAAGATTACAGCATGCGATAAAGGTTATAATCTGAACACGACCAACAACACTTGCGATTATTGTGGTTGTGGAACTGTTTGGGATCAGTCGTCTATGACATGCAAGACCTGGTCTGAATTGGGTCAAGATCAATGCAACCCAATGCCCAAGGGTGCCAAGGTTGCAACCCGCGCATGCAAGGATAAATCCAGCGGAACCAAGAAGGAAAATCCGGTCAGCGAATGCGCCACTGAAAACGCTTGCGTTGAATTCTGTGAGATTATCGAATGCGACGAACCTGTTTACACCTTGGTTAATGGCGCATGTGAAGCGGCGGCTGGAAAACCCTGCCCTGCGGACAGATTGCCACCACACGCAATCGCAGGAAAATTAAATGACAAAGGTGAATGCGTTGTAAGTGATTGCGAACGCGGCTATGATGTCAGTGACGACAAATTGTCGTGCAAATCACAAAACCTGCTTACTAAATCGCAACACGACCAAAAGGTTGCAGAGTTAAAAGAAAACGCAGAAAAGATGCGTGAAAAAGAAACATCACCGGAAAATCGTATCATTGGTGCGGCGGGTATCGGTATGACCGGTATCGGTGGTTCCATGGTTGGCGCGGCATTATCTGAACGCGCTGCTGACGCCCGTGCCGAAGATGTGATGGCGGCATATCTGCAAACATTCCGTTGCGATTACGGCGCAGGCAAAAATGTCAAGGGCGGCGAAATCAACGTCGAATTGCCGGGTGGTAATGACATGTTTGAACTGTATCAAGAATATGCGCAACTGGCGAACGATTTGAAGATACGTAAAGAAGCGTTGGGCATCCGTCCGGGGATTGAATCTGAAATTGTAATTCCAAAAGAAGAAACCGGTTTGTATGACGACGTCGGCACTGGTATCACCGGTCCGCTGAAATACGCCTCTGTTGCACGTAAAATATTGTATCCTGATGGCGAAGATGCGGCTATGTGGGCTGAACAAAAGGCCGCAACCAAAAAGAAGTTAGTGACAGGTGCGGTCGTTGCCGGTGTTGGTGCGGTCGGTTCAGGTGTTGCGAACTATTTTGTGAACCGTAACAATCCAAACAGGTCCGCCGAGATTATTAAGAAATACGAACCATTAAAGAAACCTCTTAAAGATACGGAAACCGCAGTTAATGCCGTTGCGGCAAGAACCGTAATCCCATGCGCCAGCATATATGGAACCACAGGGTATGGTAATGTGCCAAATTGCACATGCAGGGATTCAAAAGCCCGCTTCTTCCAAGACAAGGGCTGTATGACATGCCCTCAGAATCAGGTATATAATTCCAATAACGAGTGTGTATGCCCAGATGATAAACCAGTTTTGAAAGATGATGGTTCCTGTGTAGAAAAGGAAAGAGGTTGTGAATTAACTGACTTACGCAGAGATGATATATGCAAATGCATCGACAACGCACATGCAGAAGACAACGTATGCGTATGCAACTATGGATATCATAAAAACAGCGATACATCTGTTAAGGAATGTGTCCAAGACGAAGAAGAATTGGAATATGACGGCAACAATGCTGGTGCGGGCGGTGCTATTGCTGCGATAACAGGCGCAAATGCCGATGCCCAAAATAACGGGGACAATGGATCCAGTTCGGGTGTTGCAGATATAAATGCCCAAAACAATGGAACCAGTGCAGGTGCCGCGGATGCCAACGCCCAAAAGCCAGCAGATGATGCCAACAATAACAGAAACCAAATTCAAAACGTTATAACAGCAGTTGGTGGCAGTGGTATTGGTGGTGTAGCAACGAACATATTAACCGGTGGCAATCAAATTGCCAAAATTAGTTTTAAAACAGACGGTCTTTTCAATACGTCCGAATATCGATTACGACCAGAAAGCACGACCGCGATTACCAAGGCGTTAAGTGATGTTCAAAAAACTGCCGAAGAAAACAAGATAGATTTAAAGACCGAAACCGATTATTGCTTGATGGTCGTCGGAAAGACCGATCATGTTCCATTTAAGACTAACACATCTAACAATCAAATCTTGTCGCAGCAACGTGCGCAAGCAATCGCAACGGTATTGGGAAGCGTATTTAACACTGCGAACATAAGGACTTATGGTATTGCTGATAAAGATTGCCCTGCTTCAAAGTATGATGCAGCAGAATGCCGTCGTGTAGATGTGTTGTTCTTGCCCGGCAATTGCAGTGAAAACATGGTTACAACAGCCGAATGGGTCAAGGAACTTGCGCCAAACGCGGCATCTACGTTAAGCAAGTTAATATCCGCGACAAAGGCTCAATAACAGATTACATCAGATAACAACCGCCCGATTGGGCGGTTTTTTAATGTCGGCGCCCCCCGCACCCCCACCCCTTTATCTTGACAAAATGCTTGACAAAACACTATTTTTGACTATATTTAGGGTAAATAAACTAAACAAGAGAATTGTCTATGTTTGAAACATTGAAAATGAAAGTGGCGGCGGACCGCATTGAACGCGAAAACCGCGCACGCCGTAACC
>JAGCOQ010000116.1 GCA_017642625.1 Alphaproteobacteria bacterium
ACACAAAACGCGACCAGTGCGACAAACTGTGCCGCCGGTACATACAAGGGAACGCATACTGTGAATTATGGTTCAACCAGCAGTTGTGATAACTGTGGCGATGGTACGTATTCTGCGGCGGCTGCGGCTAGTTGCACTGCCTGTGCTACAGGTTCATATAGTGAAAAGGCCAGTGCATCAACCAAGTGTGTTGCATGTCCGGCAGGTCGTACAACCAGTGGCACCGGAACGCACTATAATGCAACCGCGAATACGGCATGTGCGACGACTTGCACAAGCATAACGAACCTGAATACATGGGGGACGCAGACATGGAGCAGTTCAAACAACACTGTGACTGGTTTGTGCACCGTTGGAACATGCAAGGCCGGTGCGTACAAGTCCGGTAATACTTGCCCAGTTTGTGGTGCAGATACATATTCAGCATCAACAGGTGCGACCAGTTGTACGTCATGTTTGACCAACTATCACACCAGTGGAACGGCATTAACCGGCCACGACAACAGTAATGATTGTAAGATTACGTGCGACGGTGGGTATTATGTCAAGACGGCGAATGATACAACATGCACAGCAGTTGGTGCGGGTAAATATGCGGCGGCATCAACAATTGCCCAAGGGGCAGCTGGTTCAACAAGTTCTTGTTCAACGGGCCTGACAACAATTGGGTTTGGTGCTGGTGCAGACGAAGCGGGCGATTGCGGACGCAAGTTCCACGCAAGCACGGGTGTATTATACCTGCGTAGTAATAAAAAGACCACGCCGTCACTGAATGTCAGAATAGGTGATACCGTATTCTATGGCAACATGTCCACAACGGAAAAGAACATGAGTTATGGTGTGTCCAAGAAGTTAAAGGTCAAGAATGCAGATGGTACATACTATGTTCATGACGACAGTGTGGACGAATTCCCATCTGAATATACACCGGTTGAGTATATCCAAAGCGATGGGGCTGCGTATATTAATACTGGGTACAAGTTACAATCCAATAATGTTGTGTATGAATGGAGTGGAAAAGATAATGCTTCTTCTGGTAGTACATCATTGTTTGGGGTCCAAGGCAGTCAGGATGGCGGAACTAGATATTCAGGCATTTTGTATGGCAATAAAACGAGCAGAAGACTTTATGTTGGTAGCTCGACATCCTTGACGGTAGGTTATGCATCCAATGATACATCGTATCATGATTGGAGATTAACTTTACAGGGAACAACAGCGACTCTTGACAAAGACTCAACAACCGTTGGAACTCAACAGTTTTCAGGCAATACGTATAGAGGAAATAATGTATTTGTATTTTCCAACAGTAGTAATGGCTCTGTGACACAACAGACACAAGTTGCTATGAAATACTTCCGTATCATAGATAATGGTGACTTGAAGTTCGATGGGATTCCAGTTAAGCGCAACAGTGATAGCAAGTGCGGATTTTATGATACTGTAAGTGGAACGTTCTTCGGTAGTAGCTCTTCAACCGCGTTCACGTGCCCGTAATAACCTTAATCTTTATGTCACGCGTGTCCCTTTCTCCAAATTTTCCAAAAACACGCGTGGCGCCAGATTTAAAAACCCATCGCAAACGCGATGGGTTTTATAATTGTGACAATGATTATTATTCTTCAACTGCTGGGGCGAGTGCTTCTTCGACATTAACTTCTGGTTCTTCAACAACTGGTGTCGGTGCTTCTTCGTGATGATGACGCATTGCGCGTTTCGCAGCACGCAATTCAGCGCGGGTAATGCAACCATTGTTGTCAGCATCCATCGCCGGTAACGCTTCTAACATTTTTGGGCATTTTACAGATTGTTCTTCAAGACAACCATTAACAAAGTGCGGACGTGGCATACGTTTGTGGTGGTCGCAACCACAGAAACAGAACAATTGTGCAACAATAAAGCCCAATATGAAACTGCAGATAAAGACACATGTCAAAATCATATTTCTTTTGCGCTTTGTACAATGACAGTATGGATCTGGTAATGGGATTTCCGCCGCGGCTGGCTTTGGTGCAACCACAGGTTTTACAACTTTTTTAGCTGGTTTTTTCGCAGGTGTTTTTTTAACTGTTTTTGTTGGCATATCTCTTTCCTTTTGTTTGATTACGCTAAGATTGTAGGCAATATTGCCATTCAAGTAAAGAGGAAAATAAAAAAAGTTGGGTTCAGAATCCCGAACCCAACTTTAAATCACTGAACAAAAATCAGTTTAGTTCAAAGCATCTTTCAAAGCTTTACCAGGTTTGAACTTAGGCTGAACAGATGCTGGGATTTTGATAGCAGCGCCAGTCTGAGGATTGCGGCCTGTTGTTGCTTTGCGTTTTGCAGTTGTAAATGTGCCGAAGCCAACCAAGCGAACGTCGCCTTTCTTCTTCAGAACTTTTGTAACTGTGTTGATGAATGCATCAACGCTTGCAGCTGCTGTAGCTTTTGTAACG
>JAGCOQ010000016.1 GCA_017642625.1 Alphaproteobacteria bacterium
GCATCCGCAGCCGCGCGAACATGTTCAGAAACCAAATCATAATTATTTTTTGGAACCGATATTGCGTTTTTCAATTCATCACGCGCACTTTCCAGCAATGTTTTCGTGCGGGCGTTTATAACCAATGAATCTTCAGCACCATCGGTTAATTTGTGTAATTGTTTGCGAATTATTTTTAACAAATCGTCCATACCATCACCGGTTTTTGCCGAAACATAAATAGCATTTTTTGCGCGCTTTGTTTTTACCAAATCTGATTTATTTATAACGACAATTTCATTATCAGCAATTTTCGCTATGCCGGCTTTTTCGGCATATACACGAATAATCAGGTCGGCATTTTTAATCTCGGCATTGGTGCGTTCAATTC
The DNA here is from genome assembly GCA_017642625.1 of Alphaproteobacteria bacterium. Next base: position 371 of record JAGCOQ010000016.1, read on the forward strand.
CAATTTTTTCAATTTTGTTTCTTGTGTTTTTACGCAACCCCGCCGTATCAGAAATATTTACCAAATACCCATCAATGTCCAAATTTGCGGATACAACGTCGCGCGTGGTGCCCGGAATGTCGGAAACGATTGCGCGGTTTGATCCAACAATGGCATTAAATAGTGATGATTTACCAACATTTGGTTCGCCAATCAGCGCGATATTAAAACCGCTGTATATAGCGCGTGCAAACGCATAGCGGATGAGTGCGCCGTCAATTTCACGATATAATTTTTTGGTTTTTGTAATAATTGTTTTACCAATGTTAGCCGGTAAATCGTCCGCATCATAGTCCAAAATCGCCGCCGCGTACGCCGCAATTTCAATCATGTCGGTGCGCCATGCATCATATATTTTACTGTCGCGTCCCATCATAGATGCAAGTGCCGATTTCCGTTGAACATCCGTCTGGGCATCCAACAGGGTGGCAAGTCCGTCAATGTCCGCCAAGTCCATTTTGTTGTTATAAAATGCACGACGTGAAAACTCGCCCGGTGTCGCCATACGCATATTATTCGCCGACAAAAACTCAAAGATTTTATTTATCACCGCGGGCGCACCATGTGATGCGATTTCAATAACATCTTCGCCGGTGAAAGAGTGTGGCGCGGCAAAGTAAGTAATAATGCATTGGTCAATCACTTCGCCCGCATTATCGCACAGGTTCGCAAAATACGCATGGCGCGGTTCAACGCCAAAACGGTTCAAAATCTTTTCTGCAAAATCGGACAGGTTTTGCCCCGATATGCGAATAACCGCAACGCCGGATTTTCCATGTCCGCTTGATAATGCAAAAATTGTATCGTTATTCATCTTACTTATTTCCGCTTATTTGTTTTAATGCGATTGGAACGAGTGTTGCGACATCGGCGCTTGGATTGTCGGCGACCAAACGTTGCGCCATATCAACAATATCCAAACGGCGATAGCCCAAACTTTCCAATGCAGCAAGTAAATCGGGCAGGGCACCCGCCGTTGCCGAACCCGAAAGGTCAATTGATGACCCGCCGATTTTAGATTTCAATTCAACAATGATTTTTTCTGCGACCTTTTTCCCAACGCCAGGGGTGGTTGCGATTGTTTTTGCGTCCCCCGTTGCGATTGCAGAGAGTAAAGTATCGGTCTTTATCGTTGCCATTATTGCCATCGCCACCTTGGGTCCCACACCCGAAACGCCAATCAGTTGGTTAAACAGGTTTTGGGCGGCAATACTGCTAAATCCGAACAAGCGTATGGAATCTTCGCGGACAATCGTCTCTATCCACAGGGTCACGGTTGATTTCGGTGTAAGGTATTCTGGGGTAAAAACCTTGTACCCCACAGGGCCCGCCATCAAAATTACAAAACCGTCGCCGATATAGTCAACAATACCTTGCAATTTTCCAATCATTTGTTATCCTTTTGCTGTAATTTTAATCTAAAATAATTAAAAGGTCAAATATGAGTGGACACAGTAAATGGCACAATATTCAGCACAAAAAGGGGCTGGTTGATGCGGCGCGCAGCGGTTTGTTTACTAAACTGGCGCGCGAAATAACAATGGCGGCAAAGTTGGGTGATCCAAACCCAGACAACAATCCACGTCTGCGCTTGGCTATTTTGCAGGCGCGTAAAAACTCTATGCCGAACGATAACATCAAACGCGCAATTGACAAGGCGTCGGGTGGAAGCACCGAAAACTATGTTGCGGTGCGATACGAAGGCTATGGGCCGGGCGCGGTGCCGGTGATTGTAGAGGCATTGACCGACAATCCACGCAGAACAGTGCCCGAGGTTCGCAATATCTTTGCCAAGAACGGTGGCAACATGGGCGAAGAAGGTTCCGTTGTGTTTATGTTCACACGTGCGGGTCAGATTATGTATCCGGCATCCGTTGGTAAAACCGAAGATGAAATGATGGAAATTGTTATGGATGCAGGTGCGGACAATTTGGAAACTTCACCCGAAGGGTTCATTATCACAACCAAGCCAGATGATTTCATGACGGCGCAAAAGGCAATCGCCGACGTTTTGGGCGAACCTGAAAGCGCGGAATTGACATGGATTCCAAATATGCCAATGGACTTGGACGACGACGCATATGCCAAGGTTGAAAAGTTGGTAGAGGC
>JAGCOQ010000117.1 GCA_017642625.1 Alphaproteobacteria bacterium
ACTCATCGTTCCAGAAGTTATGTTTGCTGCATTTGTTTGATCAACATTTTGAACATTACCTAATCCAACATCACTATTGCTCAATGTCACATTACTTGATAACGCATGACCTGCAACCGTTGTTGTCGTTGGAACATAACTGCCACTGGCCTGTTTGCCATCCAACGCTGTTTCCAGTTTTCCAATAGCAGCGTTTATTGTATCAGCCGCAGCAATCGCACTTGTCGAAGCCGGTTTAGAATATCCAGTTAATGCGATATCTGCACCATCCAATGTGACATTTGAACTTAATGCTTCTCCATTAACTGTTCTGGATGTTGGGACATAATCGGTCGATGCTGTATACGCCGCGGTGCCAAGCCCATGAACCGCAACATCTGTGCCATCAACCTTGATTGTACCATTTGCGGTCCCTTCGGTCACAGATTCAACACCGGTGTCAATGTTGCCTATTGAACTCTTAACTTCATTAATTGCCGCAACGACGTTTGTTTTATCGGTTGTGGTCAAATTGCTTAATGTACCAACCAAACCAGCCGCGGTGCCGGTTGCATCCGCCCCAACGTCCGAAGCCGTCAATGTAATATCGGAACTTAATGCCTTGGAATTAACTGTGCGACTTGTTGGAACCGCACCAACATCCGCTGCTGTGGTCGGCACTGTGATGTTTATTGCCTTATCAACAGATGCATTTGCGGTAAACGTATCAACCGTGGTTCCGTTCTTCTGAATCGTTAACACAGCATTGTTAACCGTTGGTGGTTCTAAACTTGAAATAATAGATTGAACATACTGCACACTGGCGATATCAGCGTGCGCTGTGGAAACGATTCCACAGACCAAACCAAATAAGATAATACGAACCGGTTTCATATATCTTTTTCGCTACTTCTCTATTCATTTTTTTGCGTCCAAAAAAATGAATACAACACCCAGAAAACCGCCATTTATAAAACAAAAAAGAATTGCTGATTTTAACGTTAATTAAAAACGCAAAACTATATCAAATAAATGTCTGCTTTCTGTGATATCCTCTCCTGTTATCCTTACCAAATGCCACAACTACGCGCATTTTCGGTAAAACCCTTTCCTTATAGAGAATTTTACTAAAAATCACCCTTGTGTGTAAAGCAAAAAAATAAAAAAAAAGTCCCGCATTTCTGCGGGATTTAAAAATTTTTTATTTTTTAATTTAACGGTGCACCCCAATGTTGTTGAATTGAACGTTCTGCATCCATCGGACTGACCAAAACTTGTGGTGTCAAAATCACAACCAACACGTCGCGTTGTGATGCAGTTTCACGAGATCCTGACAAAGCCATAAAGTCCGGATCACCCAAACCGTATCTGGTGTCGCTGTTGTTCTGTTTTTCAAATCCAGAAACAACCAACATTTGACCAGATTCCATGATAACTTCTTGCATGAAACTACGTTCTTCAACTTCTGGCAGCTGCAATGTCACTTCACCAATTGTCTGGGTTGACATCTTTAACAATTCACGCACAGACATTCTGAACAACAACAGAATCTTGCCATTTTCCAAAACATTTGGCAACAGTTGCATTGAAAAACCTGTTTCCAAATCGTCTTG
>JAGCOQ010000118.1 GCA_017642625.1 Alphaproteobacteria bacterium
GCGGAAAATCTGATTAAACCTGTGACGGCTCAGCAGTAAAATTAAACCGCCATCATGGCGGTTTCTTTGACAGATTGTCATTGAAAAACAGAAAAACAAAACTATATCTTTTGTCATGAGTGGCGTAATAAAAATTCGCGGGGCACGCGAAAATAATCTTAAGAACATTGATTTGGACATACCAAAAAATAAATTGGTGGTCTTTACAGGCGTGTCCGGTTCGGGTAAATCGTCATTGGCTTTTAACACCATTTATGCCGAAGGTCAGCGCCGTTATGTTGAATCTTTGTCGTCATACGCCCGTCAATTTCTTGATATGCAGAAAAAGCCAGATGTCGATTTTATCGAAGGGTTATCGCCGGCTATTTCCATTGAACAAAAAACAACTTCAAAGAATCCGCGTTCAACCGTCGGCACTGTGACCGAAGTGTATGATTATCTGCGTTTGTTGTGGGCGCGTATTGGTGTGCCACATTCGCCGGTGACGGGTTTGCCGATTAAGTCGCAAACAATCGCTGAAATGGTTGATTGGACCATGAAGATTCCAGCGGGAACCAAGATTTATATTATGGCACCACTGGTGCGCGACCGAAAGGGCGAATACAGAAAGGAAATAGCGTTCCTTGTAAAGCAGGGTTATGTGCGTGCGATTGTTGATGGCGAATTGTATGATTTGTCGTCTGTGCCACCACTGGACAAGAACAAGAAGCATAATATATTTGTTATTGTTGACCGTTTGGCTATGCCAGCGGAATCCGCATCCGAATCAGACGTGGAAGAGTTTCGTTCGCGTCTTTATTCGTCATTCGAAGGTTCGCTGCGTTTGGTGCCGGGGTCGGTATTGGTGCGTCGCTTGGATACAAATGAAGACACGTTGTATTCGCAAAACTATGCTTGCCCCGTAAGTGGTTTTACCGTTCCAAAAATCGAACCACGTTTGTTTTCATTTAATGCGCCCATGGGTGCGTGTCAGGCATGTGATGGTTTGGGATTTCAATTAAATATTTCGCCAGATTTAGTTATACCGGATCCGTCTAAATCTATTTTAGGTGGTGCGATTGCACCTTGGTCGCGTGGGGGAATGTTGTCGCAATATGACCATCTGCTGGACGCGTTGCACAAGAAGTATAAGATTCCATTATCTAAACCATGGCACACATTGACCGCCGAACAAAAAAATATTGTGTTGTATGGCACAGGGGACGAAGCAATAAAAATCAACTGGAACGGATTTGTGTATGAAAAGCCATACGAAGGTGTAATTCCGAATTTGGAACGTCGTTGGCGCGAATCTGAATCAGAAATGATGCGCGCAGAAATCGCAAAGTATCAATCGGAAAAGCCTTGTCCGGTATGCCATGGAAAACGTCTGAATATCCAAGCGTTGTGTGTGAAAATAAATGGCGCAGATATTATGGATGTTTGCGATATGTCCGTTGATGATTCGCTGCGCTGGTTTACCGATTTGCCGAACCATTTGACCCAGAAAGAAAATGATATTGCGCGTGTTATTCTGCGCGAAATAACCAGCCGTCTGCATTTCTTGCAAAATGTTGGTTTGGGGTATTTAACTATGTCGCGTATGGCGGGAACCCTGTCGGGTGGCGAAGCGCAACGAATCCGCTTGGCGTCGCAAATTGGGTCTGGGCTTTCGGGTGTGTTGTATGTGCTGGACGAACCATCAATTGGTTTGCATCAAAGCGATAATGACAAATTGTTGGATACACTTAAAATGTTGCGCGACAAAGACAACACAGTGATTGTTGTCGAACACGACGAAGATGCCATGCGTGCCGCGGACTATTTGGTTGATATTGGTCGCGGGGCGGGGGTAAATGGTGGTAATGTCGTTGTCGCCGGAACGCCGGACAAGGTTATTAAATGTAAAGATTCTTTGACTGGATTGTATTTGTCGGGCAAACGAAAAATAGAAGTGCCGAAAAAGCGTCGTGCTGGCAACGGCAAATCTATTACCATTATGGGTGCGCGTGAAAACAATCTTAAGAACATAAATGTTGAGTTTCCGTTGGGCAAGTTTGTCGCGCTGACCGGTGTTTCGGGGTCGGGCAAATCAACATTGTTATTAGATACATTGTATCCGGCGTTGATGCGTGCGTTATATAATTCCAAGATAGAGGCGGGCGCCCACGATATTATTCGCGGTATGGAAAATATTGATAAAGTGGTTGATATTGACCAATCGCCAATCGGGCGCAGTCCGCGCAGTAATCCTGCGACATATACCGGCGTGTTTTCCGATATTCGTGATTTCTTTGCTGAATTGCCGGAATCCAAGGCACGCGGATACACAACTGGTCGTTTCTCGTTCAATGTAAAGGGCGGACGGTGTGAAGCATGCCAAGGTGATGGCCAGATTAAGATAGAAATGAACTTTTTGGCGGATGTCTATGTGGAATGCGACAAATGCCATGGTGCGCGTTATAACGAAGAAACATTGGCGGTAAAGTATAAGGGTAAATCTATTGCTGATGTCCTTAATATGACGGTAGAAGAAGCGTATCGCTACTTCATAAACGTTCCAAAAATCCGTCGTAAATTGGAATTGTTGCGTCGGGTTGGTTTGGACTATATCAAACTGGGGCAGAGTTCGTTGGATTTGTCCGGCGGTGAAGCCCAACGTATCAAACTGTCCAAGGAATTAGCAGCACGCAGCACAGGGCAAACAATATACATTTTGGACGAACCAACAACCGGTCTGCATTTCGAAGATATTAAATTGTTGTTGTCGGTGTTGCACGAATTGGTTGATGCCGGAAACACTGTGATTGTCATTGAACATAATTTAGAGGTTATCAAGACGGCGGACTGGATTGTTGATTTGGGTCCGGCGGGTGGTGTCAATGGCGGACGCGTGGTGGCAACCGGAACACCGGAACAAGTTGCCGCAAATGAGCAATCGCTTACTGGAAAATATTTAAAGAAGTATCTGGACAAATCGGGTTCTGTAAAATAGGATAACATTAAAAAGGAGTAAAATAATGTTCGGTTTCGGAAAAAAGAAAGCAACCACAAATGTTGAATCAACGGATAATGGCGCAACAACCAATACCATGGAAGAAGAATTAAAGGAAGCAAAAATCCCATCCGGTATGAAGGAAACGGCCCAGCGCATGATGTCGGGTGAATTTGACCTGAACGATATGTTGGCGCAGTTGAAACAGATTAAAAAGATGAGCAATTTTAGCGGCTTGTTAAAAATGGTGCCGGGTATGTCGGGCGCCGTTAGTGCCATGAAGGAAAAAATCAAAGATGGCAGTGTTGATGCCCAGATTAAAATATTGGAAGCAATGACCGCGGCTGAACGCGCCGATCCGGAAAAAATCTTTGCCAACGCGAAAACACGTATCGCAGAAACGGCGGGTTGCACAGTGCGTGATGTCGAACACATTATTAAACAATATACAAAAATGAAACAGCAGATGGCTATGATTCAGCGCATGGGTGGAATGGAGGCAGTCATGCAACGTATGCAAGCAGCAGGCACAGTTCCAGGGGCAAAATAATGAATTTAAGACAAAAAATAAAATATTTTATCGATAAAACATTTCATGACGAAATTATTGCGGCCAAACCGCCTGTGGAATGGTATGAAATATATCGTGATATTGGTCCGCGGGTAGAAGGGTATGTTGTGCCTGTTGTGCGCAAATATAGCGGAAAAACAAATATCTTGTTCCCCATAGATTACGGCATGTTTGGATTGGTTCCCGCAAAAAGTGCGGCAAAAAATGCTGCTGATTTTTATGTGAAAATAATGCGAAAGTTGGAGAATAATAATGGTAAGGCGAAATAACAAACTTCCGGTGGTTGGTGTAGAAAACCCCAAAGAGGTTTATAACAAAAAAAATCGACATATTGGATATTTGGTCACAGTAAAGTATCGGTTCGAGAATTATTTTTCGTATGCAAATGATTCTGAACGTGAACGGTTGGAAAAGGTCAACGAAGCCGCTGAAAAGTTAAGAAGTATAGCATCACAGGGTTATGTCTTGGTTGGCGATCCAAAATATGTTCCTTTTCCAAAAGGATTACAAGTTATTGCGCACTTTACGCGCGAACGTAAGTTTAAAAACAATTTGTTCTTGAATTCGTATAAACGCGCCCAGTGTTTCGCATCAAAAATGCGCGAGATTGTTTTGCATCCAGGCAGACATGATGGAGAATAAAAATGGAATTTCCTAAGGTTAATTGTGTAATAACCAGTGTAGAAGATCCTGTGCCAGTTTACAACAAAAGACAGCGTCTTATCGGGTACAATGTTGTATTAAATATGCGTTTGATGCATGATTGCCAATGCATAAACCCTTTTGATGAACACGTAAAGGCTGTGGCATCGGACGAGATTGTTAAAGTGGCAACGTCTAAGGGGTACAACTTGGTGAACAAACCACGGATCGAGGTTAGTGCTGACGGAATGATGCACTTTCAAGCGGATTTCAGACAGGACCAGTTTTTTAGAAAACAGTTATTGTTTGACAATTCGCATGAATTGGCGACAAGGTTTGCAGTCTCATGTCGTAAAGTGATGGATGTGTTGCACAAAGGCAAAACTAATGAAAAATAAAAAATATGATTGCCTTTTGACTCCCATAGACATTTCGCATCCTGTGCCTATTTACAATTCGCATGGTCGTGTAGCGGGTTATGGTGTGACGGTGCGGTATTATGTTGGTAAACTGTTTATGTATGTGCGAGATATAGATAGACCCACTGAAAACGATAATGCTTTGCAATGGGTGTGTAAAATGGAGGAAGGCGGATATAAATTAATCCGCTATCCAAAATTTCATGAATCCCCACACTGTAGCGGTTTTGATGTATATATGATTTGTGATTATACGCATCGGTTTAAGGAATTGCCGTTCTTTAATGCGGGAAAACGCGCATGGCGGTTCTGGTTAAAACATCAAGCCGAAGTTGCCCAAATTCAGCGCAACCAAGAGGTAATGCAAGTTATCGACCAGCGTACCAGATAAAATGACAACGAAATGAAA
>JAGCOQ010000017.1 GCA_017642625.1 Alphaproteobacteria bacterium
AACGTATACTGCAAGGAACCGTAAAAAGTACAGCAAACGACAAAACAGTTGTTGTCGAAGTGGAACGTCGTTTCCGTCATCCGCTGTATGGTAAGTTCGTGAAGCAGAACAAAAAGTATAAAGCGCACGATGAAAACAACGAATACAAAGTTGGCGACATTGTTGCGATTGAAGAACATCGTCCGATTTCCAAGACCAAGACTTGGATTGTAAAGGGACGCGTTGGCGTTTCCAAAGACGGTGATGTCGAAGTAAGCGACTAAGACAAAAAGCGGGTTCTTTGAGGGCGCGTGCGCCAGTCGGAACCCAGAAACAAAGCAGTGGGGGATTGCCCCGCGTGCAGGAAAAGGGTAAAAAAATGATTCAAAATGAAACAGTTATGACAGTTGCAGATAACAGTGGTGCGCGTAAAGCTATGTGCATCAAGGTTTTGGGCGGTTCACACCGTCGCTATGCAACAGTCGGCGACAAAATCGTCGTCGCCATCAAAGAAGCCATTCCACGTGGCAAGGTGCAAAAAGGAACTGTGCAACGCGCGATTATCGTTCGCACAAAGTTCCCAATCAAACGTCCGGACGGTTCCATCATCCGTTTTGATGACAACGCGGTTGTTTTGATTAACAAAAATAACTTTGAACCAATTGGAACACGTATCTTTGGACCAATTGCACGTGAAGTTCGTCGTAAATATGACGTCCAGAAAATCGTGTCTTTGGCACCAGAAGTTCTGTAATGGCGGCTGAAAATAAATAAAAAGGTTGCAAGATGAAAATTAAGAAAGGCGACGAAGTCGTAGTTATTTCGGGAAAATACAAGGGCGTCAAAGGCAAAGTGCTGGAAGCGCGCCCAACAGAATCACGTGTTGTGGTTGAAGGTGTTAACCGTCATAAATGGCATGTGAAACCAACCCAGGATACACCGGGTCATATCGTTGATCGCGAAGCACCAATCCATGTGTCTAATGTTGCATTGGTTGATCCAAAGACCAAAAAGGCAACACGCGTTGGATACAAAGTGTCTGGCGACAAGAAGGTTCGTGTTTCCAAAAAATCTGGGACGGAATTATAAAAACAATAAATCGGTTTCCGCTGTTACGGAAACAAAACGTTAAGGAATAAAAAAATGCAAAGCAGATTGCGTGAAATTTATGAAAAACAGATTGTACCTGAATTGGTCAAAGAATTCGGATACAAAAATGCATTGGCCGTGCCTAAACTTACGAAAATCGTTTTGAACATGGGTGTCGGCGAAGCAGTTTCTGATAAAAAGAAATTAGATTCAGCGGCGGCTGATTTGACCGCTATTGCTGCACAAAAATCAGTTATTACACATGCAAAGAAATCTATCGCGACATATCGTCTGCGCGAAGGTCAGGCCATTGGTACCAAGGTGACATTGCGCGGTAAAAGAATGTATGATTTCTTGGACAAATTAATCACTGTCGCGTTGCCACGTGTAAAGGACTTTCGTGGTTTGTCAAAATCAAAGTTTGACGGCCGTGGAAACTATGCGTTTGGTATCAAGGAACATCTGATTTTCCCAGAAATTTCTGTGGATAAAATTGACGCAATTCGCGGTATGGATATTGTTATCGCGACAACTGCGAAGACAGATGAAGAAGCTCGTGCATTGCTGACCAAAATCGGCTTGCCTTTGGTTTTGAAATAATTAAAAAGGTATAAAAATGGCTAAATTAGCGTTGATAAATAAACAAAAAAGACGTGAAGTATTGGTCGCAAAATATGCAAAAAAGCGCGAAGCGATCAAGGAAAAAATGTCCGTCAATGCGACCCCAGATGAACGCATGGACGCGATGAAGAAATTGGCGAAGTTGCCACGTAATGCAAACCCAACGCGTTTGCGTAATCGTTGCTCGGTTACGGGACGCGCCCGCGGTTATTCGCGTCAGTTCGGTTTGTGCCGTCAGCAAGTTCGCACCCAAGCGTCCGAAGGTAAATTGCCGGGCGTTCGTAAATCCAGTTGGTAAAAACAACTGATAATAAAAACCCCAGTTGTGGACAATGCAGCTGGTCTGAATATGTGGGGCAACCCACAGATTAAGGAGTAACAAAAGATGTCATTATCACACCCAATCGGAGACATGCTGACCCGTATCCGTAATGGTCAATTCGCGGGTAAAGAAACAGTCACCGTTCCAAACAGCAAACTGCGTGCAGCAGTTTTGAATGTGTTAAAGGAAGAAGGTTTTATTACCGATTTCCGTCAAGAAAAAATTGATGAACACCGTTCTAATTTGGTCGTTGAATTGAAATATGTAAACGGCAACGGTGCAATCCAAGAAGTATCTGTCGTATCAAAGCCGGGTCGTCGTGTATATTCCGGCAGTGCCAAAATGCCAAAGGTTTTAAATGGCTTGGGTATTGCTATTGTGTCCACACCAAACGGTGTTATGACTGATCACAAAGCGCGCTTGATGAATGTCGGCGGTGAAATATTGTGCAAGGTTATATAATTAAAAGCAGAAGGATTTAGTTATGTCTCGTGCAGGAAAATATCCAGTAGGTTTGAAAGATGGCGTTACGGCGACGTTAGCCTCCGGCGCAATCGTTATCAAAGGTCCAAAGGGCGAATTGAAAGTTCCAGTTGACACAAAGCACGCTGGCTTGGTCGATATCAAAGTCGAAGCAGGGCAGGTTTCTGTCACACCAAAGAACGCTGAAGACAAAGCATCACGCGCAATGTGGGGAACAATGACCCGCAATATCCGCAGTGCCGTCGAAGGTGTCACAAACGGTTTTGCCAAAGAAATGTATATGAAGGGTGTTGGTTATAAAGCATCTGTTTCTGGCAAAAAATTGGTTTTGGTTGCAGGTTATTCACATGATGTCATCATGGAAATCCCAGAAGGTTTGACCGTTGAAATGGGCGGTTCACCAACTGAATTCACAATCAAAGGAATTGATAAGTGCTTGGTTGGTTTGTTCGCGGACAAGATTCACAAGGTTCGTAAAGCAGATCCGTACAAGGGCAAAGGTATCTTCTATAAGGGCGAAACGATTCGTCACAAAGAAGGTAAAAAGAAATAATAACTAAAAATAATTCCCGCTGTTACGGGGATTAGAAAAAAGGAAACAAAATGTTAAAACATTTGTCTACAGAAGAAAGACGTACAATCGCAAATCGCGGTGCGTTGAAAAGAAAAAATCCTGGCAAAATTCGTTTGTCGGTTTTCCGTTCTGGACGTCATATTGAAATCCAGGCG
>JAGCOQ010000119.1 GCA_017642625.1 Alphaproteobacteria bacterium
CACAGTATCATCAACGATATCTTGATATTCAGATGACGCTTCGGAATTAGAAAGAACAGTTCCCAATTTCCAATCATATGGATTAACCTTGAAATCTTTGTATAACAAACCCTTGTCATATAATTGCTTTAATGCCCAGATTACAGATTCCATATAGTTTTTGTCCATGGTGCGATAACCATAATTATCGCCACCATCAACCCAACGACCGATACGTTCAAAATAGCGCAACCATTCATTTGAATAGGTCATAACATCACTGCGGCACTTTTCACAAAATGCACCAATGCCGTCTTCTGCGACAATATCTTTTGCGGATTTATTCAATTTCTTTTCAACACTGTTTTCCGCTGGCAAACCATGACAATCCCACCCCAGTGCTCGTTCAACGTGCTTTCCGCACATTGTTTGATAACGTGCGACCATGTCTTTGATAGAAGATACCCCAAGGTGTCCCCAGTGTGGCAAACCATTGGCAAACGGAGGCCCGTCATAGAACGAAAACGGATGTCCCTTTTTCGTGCGATCTAATGATTTATGAAATGTATCGTCCGCGCGCCAAAAAGCGATTATTTCCTGTTCCAACTTTGGAAAGTTAGCTTTTGGTTCGGTCTTTGGATATGCCATCTGTTCATCCTTTTATTATAAAAAACGGGCGCCCCATGCGCCCCAGCCACCGCCAAAGCGCAGTCTGGAATTATCTAATAATAATTATCGTATCCGTTTTCATTTTAACCTATGTGGTGCCGGTGATAGGACTTGAACCTACGACCCCCTCATTACGAATGAGATGCTCTACCAACTGAGCTACACCGGCGTCCGTCGCCTAGTTTAACCCAAGTTTTCTACAATTTCCAGTATTAAATTACCCGTTTTTAATCTTTCTTAGCACCACCATAATGCCGGCGGGGGTCATGCCTGGAATGCGCGACATATCGGCAATATTTTCAGGGCGCGTCGCGTTTAACTTTTCTATCAATTCATTGGTTAAACCGGACAGTGCAGAATAATTAAAATCGGCGGGTATTTTTAATGCGGCATCACGCTTATATGCGGCGATTTCCCGCGCATTGCGTTCGATATAGCCCGCATAAAACTTATCATTTTTGGCTATCTCTTTTTCGTGCAGTTTATATTTTTCATCAAATTGTTTTTTGGTAATTAAACCGCATTCAATACCCATTTGACCCAATCGGGTGATTGCATTGTCTGCACGCAGATTCAGGCGGTATTCGGCGCGTGATGTAAACATACGATATGGTTCATCAACACCCAATGTCGTGATGTCGTCAATCAACACACCAATCATAGAATTGGTTCGGTCAAGTTCCAGATATGCACCGCCAAGCGCATGGGCGGCGGCATTTGCGCCCGCAACGATACCCTGGGCGGCGGCTTCTTCATAGCCTGAGGTACCGTTGATTTGACCGGCAAAGAACATGTATGGAATATCTTTGCTTTGCAATTTATCGTTCAGTGCGCGTGCATCAATCGCATCATATTCAATCGCATATCCATAACGCGCTATGCGGGCGTTTTCAAGACCCGGAATCGTGCGAATCCATTTGTCTTGGATGTCGGCACCGAAACTGGTTGAAATACCATTTGGATAGATTAAATCGCTGTTTAACCCCTCTGGTTCAAGAAATACATGGTGCGAAGTATGCGATGGAAAACGCATAACCTTGTCTTCAAGACTTGGGCAATAACGCGGACCAATACCCTCTATATCGCCGTTATACATTGGCGCGCCGGCAATATTGTCGCGAATAATTTGGTGTGTTTTTTCGGTCGTATGTGTGATATAGCAAACCGCCGAATAATCGTTGTCTGGGTTTGGTGCGCTGAACCAATCGTGCGGTTCATCACCCGGTTGTAATTCACAGACATTAAAGTTTATACTGTCGCGATAAATACGCGCGGGCGTTCCTGTTTTTAATCGCATCAATTTAAAACCCGCGTTTGCCAACACATCGGAAATATGTATATCGGGTGATTGATATTCACCGTTGTCCATTATACGACCCGATGGAACCTTTTCTGCACCGCGTGTGACAAGCCCATGCAAAAAAGTTCCCGTTGTGAAAACAATCGCATTAAACTTGTATTTATTATTTACAGTTTTGTTTTGTATATCGATTGTTTCCGCAGGTTCAAAAACGACGGTCAGGTTTTTTTGCGCGTTCAATATTTTCATCACCGCATCGTGATAAAGGTCGCGATCGATTTGTGCGCGCAACGCTTGTGTCGCGGCGCCGTGTGATGCGTTAAGTGTGCGAAAATGGATACCCGCACTATCCGCGGCGCGTGGCATAACACCGCCAAGCGCATCAATTTCTGCAATCATTTGTGATTTGCCGGGGCCACCCATTGATGGATTACAACTCATTGCGCCAATGTCAGTTTCGCGCATTGTCAAAAGCAATGTTTTTGCACCACGACGGCTTGCCGCCGCCGCGGCTTCAACACCGGCGTGTCCACCACCAATAATGATTACGTCGTATGTGGTCATAGATTAAAACCGTCCCATGCCACCGTTAATGTTGATTGTTTGACCGTTGATATATGACGCTTCATCAGACGCCAAGAACACACACAGGTTCGCAATATCTTCTGGTTCGCCGAAACGACCCGCTGGAATCTGTTTAAGATATGTTTCTTTTAATTCTTCGGGTAAACCGTCGGTCATTGGCGTTTTTACAAATCCAGGCGCGATACAGTTCGCGGTGATTCCGCGGGATGCAACCTCGGCCGCGATGGATTTTGTCATTGCAATCATGCCACCTTTGGATGCTGCATAATTCGCCTGACCTGGACCACCGATAACACCGATTATGGATGCCATATTGATAATACGACCATAACGATTTTTCATCATTGGCATAACCGCCGCACGACACAACTTAAAGCATGATTTAAGATTAGTGTTCAACACATCATCAAACTGTTCATCTGTCATGCGCATGATAAGTGTATCTTTGGTAATGCCGGCGTTATTCACCAAAATATCAATTTTACCCGCTGCATCAATCGCGTTCATCATAAGTTCTTCGGCGGCACCATGTTCTGCTAAATCACATGCAATCTTGATATAAGAATCATCAAATTCAGCATTTAATTTTTCAATGTTGCGCCCCGACACAACAACCTTTGCGCCTGCTTCCTTCATTTTACGCGCAATTGCACCACCGATTCCACCGGTTGCGCCAGTAATTAAAGCAACTTTATCTTTTAAACTAAACATTATCTACCTCCGTTAATTTTCTGTGTATGCCACTTTGAATAATAGTAGGCATCTATGACAGAATTGCGACTAGACCATGGATATATATCCACATTTATCCCGTTTATCGTTGCGTGAACGACAAGGTGATATTTTTGTGCTACATCAAGACAGATTTTAAATGGATCTGACCCCTTGTCAGAGTTATCTGGTTCAAAATTTATTTCAGAATGTTTGCCTTTAATCAAACGAAACATCTTATATCTCCAATTTCTTTGCGTTAATTTCCGGACAAATGCGCCCCGCCAATCCAGTCAGAACATTCCCCGGTCCAATTTCAATCATGTCGTGAATTCCAAGTTCGTGCATTTTAAGCACAGATTCACGCCAACGCACACCATGGGTCATTTGATAAATCAATTCTTCTTTAATCTCTTCTGGTTGCGTCATTGCGTCCGCGGTTTTGTTGGAAATAAATACCGCGTTGGGTGTGCTTATTTCGATTGTGCTAAGTGCGGCACGCATTGCGTCCGCCGCAGGCGCTTGCATACGACAATGAACCGGCACCGACAATGCAAGTGGCATAGCGCGTTTTGCGCCGGCGTCCTTTAACTTTTCCATTGTTTCTTCGACAATATCCTTGGCACCGGAAATAACAACCTGACCCGGACAATTATCGTTTGCAACATCGCAATCTGTTTTTGCACAAATGTCGCGCACAACATCAATATCCAACCCCAAAACAACGGCGGTAAGCCCCTGGCCCACTGGTACGGCGTTTTGCATAGCGTTTCCACGCGCACGTAAAAGTTTTGCTGTGTCCGCCAATGATAATGCGCCCGCCGCACACAGTGCGGTATATTCACCCAAACTGTGCCCCGCAACATATTCGGGCAATTTTTCGTTTGATGCGCGCAACATAGCAATAGATGTTGCCATAATTGCGGGCTGAACATTTGCGGTCAGCGTTAATTCTTCCATTGGGCCATTAAA
>JAGCOQ010000120.1 GCA_017642625.1 Alphaproteobacteria bacterium
AATAATACCGTATTGATTTTTCTTGACTTTTGCGCGGGTTGCATACATAATATGTCCGCAAAAATTTAAAAAAGGTTAAAAAATGACAACGACAAAATCGTTAAAGAAAAGCGAATTAGATGCCAAATGGTATCTGATTGACGCGACAAATTGCACGTTGGGTCGTTTGGCGGCATATACCGCAAACATCTTGCGTGGCAAGAATAAACCAACATGGACACCGAATATGGATTGCGGTGATCATGTTATTATCATCAATGCAGAAAAGGTTGCATTAAGCGGTCACAAAGACGAAAAGACTAAGTTCTTTTGGCATTCTTTGTGGACTGGTTCAACCAAGGAACGCACATTGGGTCAGATGCGCGAAGAAAAACCTGAAAAACTGATTACCAACGCGGTAAAACGTATGATGGGTCGTCGCACAACCGTCGCATTGGCGAACAAACGTTTGACAAAGTTGCATGTATATGCCGGTGCCGAACACAAACACGCCGCGCAAAATCCAATCGTTATCGATTTTGCATCACTGAATCGTAAAAATAAAAGGGGTGAATAATGGCAGAAGCAAAAAAAACTGCGGCAACAGCAAAGAAAGCAACCGCAACGAAAGCGGCACCAAAAGCGGCCGCAACCAAGACCGTTAAGAAAGAAGCCCCTGCGAAAACAGCAGCAGCCAAGGCGACAACAGCAACCGCTAAATTGACGGGCGCAACATATGCAACTGGCAAACGTAAAGATTCCATTGCACGTGTCTATTTGGTTCCGGGCAAGGGCAACATTGTTGTTAACGACACACCGGTGGCAAAATACTTCCGCCGTCCAGTGTTGCAAATGATTATCGCACAACCATTTAACATCACAAAGCGCGAAACCGCATATGATGCAATCTGCATGGTTGTTGGCGGTGGTCTGTCGGGTCAAGCCGGTGCCGTCAAACACGGTATTTCCAAGGCATTGGAAAAGGCAGAACCAGATTTGCGTAAAGTTCTGAAAGCGGCTGGGTTCCTTACCCGCGATAGCCGTGTTGTTGAACGTAAACACTATGGTGTTCGCAAAGCTCGTCGTTCAACACAGTTTAGTAAACGTTAAGTTTACAGTATCAAAATCCGCCAAACTGGCGGATTTTGGTCGTTTTTTGTGCAAACTTATGTTGAAACCGTATATAGTTGCGGGGCAATTGTATAAAAAGGGTACCCAATATGTTTAAAAAAGAAAAAATCAAAGATTTACATTATTCTGTTAATGGCGTATTGACTGCTGACGAATTACAGGCGGCTGCTGATGAAATCTTGACTGAATATGGCAAAAAAGCAAAAATGCCAGGATTTCGTCCGGGACACATTCCATTATCCGTATTACGTCAAAAGTTCAACGCATCTGCATACGGCGAAGCCATTGATAAATTGATGAACCGCGATTTGAACGACTATGTCGCAGAAAAGAAATTGCGCCTTGCTGGTGCGCCAAAGGCTGATTTGGCTGGATGGGAAATTGGCAAAGATGCAGAATACACAATGGATTTTGATATTTTGCCGGCATTACCTGAAATTGATTTGGATAAAATCACAGTCACCAAGAAAACGGCTAAATTGGACGAATCCGAAGTTGAAAAGTCTTTGGAAAACATCCGCAAAAGCCGCAGCACAGCCGAAAAGCAAGACGAAAAATACAAGGCTCAAAATGGCGACACCGCGGTCATTGATTTCAAAGGATTCATTGGCGATGACGCGTTCGAAGGTGGCGCAGCCGAAAAGCATCATTTGATTTTGGGTTCTGGGGCATTTATCCCAGGATTCGAAGATCAAGTTATCAGCCACAAAGCCGGCGACAAGTTTGATGTCAATGTAAAGTTCCCAGCGGAATATCATGCTGAAAACTTGGCTGGTAAAGATGCCCGTTTCGAAGTTTTGGTTCATGAAGTTCGTAAACACATTTTGCCAGAATTAAATGACGAATTGGCAAAGTCAGTTGGACACGAATCCGTTGAAAAACTGCGCGAACATATCCGCAAATTGTTGCAAGAACAATATGACGAAGCGGCACAACGCGACATGCGCAACGAATTGTTGGACAACTTGGCAGAAAAAGTGAAATTGGATTTGCCGGAAACTTTGGTTGAACAAGAACTGAATATGGCAAAGTCTGAACACGAACATCACAATGCCGAACATGGCCACGAACACAAGTGGGATGAAAAAGCGGAACGCAAAGATGCGGAACGCCGCGTTAAGTTGGGCTTAATCTTGGCGGAATGGGGCACCAATAACAAAGTAGAGGTGACCCGTGACGATTTGCAACAAGCCGTTTGGGCCGAAGCAGCGCGTTATCCAAACCCACAACAAGTATTTGAATTCTATAACAAGAATCAAAATGCTTTGGCAATGTTGCGTGGTATGATTTTTGAACGCAAAGCCCTGGATGCAATGTTGACCCATGTAAAACAAAAAGAAAAGGCTGTAAAGCCCGAAGAATTGTTTCAACAGGCCGACGTTCACTAAGTAAAATAAAAACCCGCAACCGCGGGTTTTTATCTTGATTTATTTTACCAATTTATTCTAACATCTGTGTCGTAGGCGGGGCAGGGATTATTTGAAAGAAAGGAAGTCACGCCATGAAAGCATATCTGGATATTCTTGAATACATTTTAACAAAGGGCGATATCGTATTTAACGAACGTACGGGAAAGTGGACTGTGCGCATACCATGGGGCACAACATTTGAACACGATATGTCCAAGGGGTTCCCATTACTGACCACAAAAAAAATGGGATTGCTTAATATCTCTACGGAACTGGAGTTCTTCCTGTATGGCATTACCGACCGAAAATGGTTACAGGACAGAAACTGTCATATTTGGGACGAATGGGCAAACCCCGAAAAATGGAAACCGGTATATGAAGCCAATGTCGCAAAAATGGAAGAACAGGGCTGGTTGTTATTCCCCGAAGACAAAGAGAAAATGATGGCCGACGCCATCAGTGCAGAACGCGACCTGGGTCCAATTTACGGATACCAATGGCGTCATTTCGGTGCAAAATACAAGTTTAACCCAAGTGAAATTGATTTGGATCCAACCGCCAATTTTGATCCAAAATACCCCGGCGTTGACCAAGTTGCAAATGTTATAAAAGAACTTAAACGCGACCCATCAAACCGTCGCCTTGTTGTCACCGCAATGAACCCCGCTGAACAAAACAGAATGGCATTGCCACCATGCCATGTTATGTTTCAACTTTTGGCGAACAAAGGCAAATTGAACCTGATATGGACGCAACGGTCATGCGACACTTTCTTGGGCATTCCGTATAACATTGCATCTTATGGCATGCTGTTGCTGCTGTTTGCCAAAGAAACAGGGCTGGAACCCGGTATTTTAAAGGGCGAATTACACGATGTTCACATTTATGACGACCATCTGGATCAGGTCAGAGAGCAACTTAAACGCGAGCCGTACCCATTACCAACAGTGGTTATCCCAGACGAAAACTGGAACGGTATGTTAAATTGGCATGCCAAGGGTGGTTTTGTGTTAAAAGACTATGTTTGCCACGGAAAATTAAAGGGCGCGGTTGCGCGGTAAAGGGAAAACCCGCCACGGTGGCGGGTTCTTTTTACGCATTACGATTGACAAATGTTAGATTTGGTGCTAAATTGCGATAAAAGGTTAAAAAAATGACAGAAAAAACATACAAAATGACCGCCGAAGAAAAGGCAAGCCGTATGACACACTTGAAACGCAAGTTTTACGACATCAATACTGTTCCGTCGTTATTACTGGAAGAGGAATTGGATCGTCGTGGAAAAAGCAACGACCAAAAATTGTTGGATGCAATTGAAAAATTGAAATTAATCGAACGCGAAATCATCACCTTGACCGAACAATATGATGCCAAGGTTTTACAGGAAATGATTCTATTAAAACCACAGCATCAGCAACAAATACAACAACTGAATGATGCGCACAACCTTAAATACTACGAACTCTCGTCATCAAGAAACCCGGCGGTTATCGCAAGATTGGCGGATTTGCGGGAAAAGCAAGAAAAAGAAAAGCGCAAATTGATACAAAAGCAAACAGAAGAAAAAGATACAATTAGAAAACGCGAAGCCAGAGCTCTGGAAAAGCGGAAAATGGATTTATTTATCGCTTTTTCTAAGATCCTTTACAACATCTATGCCTAAGTTTAAAAAAATCCGACAAAAGTCGGATTTTTTATTGTTATTTGCTTGATTTTTCATTTGTTTTCATTTAATATTGGTCTGCTTTTGCGGGTGGGCGCAATTGCAATCCGATTAACCCCACAAGACCTTTGCCTTTTCTAGAGCTTGGCAAATGGCAAACTTTGTTTGATTTTTCATATGAAAGATTTATCCAAAGATTTATTTAATCCAATCGCAAACGAAGACTTTGTCAAAATGTTTGACAAGGATTATGGTTCCCAGGAAACTCTGCAGGGTTACGCTACTAAGGGTACTGTAAAAGATATTCGTGGCGATTTTGTTATGGTTGATGTTGGCCTTAAATCCGAAGGTCGCATTCCGTTAAAAGAATTTGGCGCATCGGTGCCATCCGTTGGCGACATCATTGACGTTTTTGTTGAACGTTATGAATCCCGCGAAGGAACCGCTGTTCTGTCTTATACCAAGGCACGTGCTGAAAAAGCATGGAAAGATTTGGAAAAGACAGTTGCCGAAGGTATTGACCCAGAAGGCACAATTATTGATGTCGTTCGTGGTGGTTACACCGTCGATATCAATGGCGTATTTGCATTTATGCCTTCGTCCCAGGTTGATCACAAACCGGTTCGTGATGCCAAATCTTTGATTGGTTTAAAGGACAAGTTCCGTATTTTGAAGATGGACGCTTTGCGCACAAACGCAATCGTTTCCCGTCGTGCAATCCAATCTGATACAATCGCTGAACAACAAAAAGAAGCGATGAAGAACATCTCGTTGGGTGCAGTTATTGAAGGAACTGTCAAGAATATCACCGATTACGGTGTGTTCGTTGATTTGGGCGGAATTGATGGTTTGTTGCACGTGACCGATTTGTCTTGGAAGCGCGTAAATCATCCACGCGAATTGGTTCATGTCGGCGAAAAGATTAAGGTGAAAGTTATCCAATTCGATCCTGAATCTCACCGTATTTCATTGGGTGCAAAACAGTTAGAAGAAGACCCATGGGAAACAGCTTCACGCGCATTTAATGTTGGCGATACTGTGACCGGTAAAGTTTCTTCTATTACTGACTATGGTGCATTCATTGACCTGGGCAACAATATCGAAGGTTTGGTCCATATGTCTGAATTGTCATGGACAAACAAGAACATTCACCCAAGCAAAGTTTTGCAAGCGGGTCAAGAAGTCAATGTTGTTGTTCTGGGTATCGACCAAGAAAAACGCCGCATTTCTTTGGGCTATAAACAATTGTTGCCAAATCCATGGAAACAATTTGCAGAAACCCACAATGTCGGCGACGTTGTCACTGGTCCAATCAAGAACACAACTGAATTCGGTTTGTTCGTTGCATTGACACCTGAATTGGACGGTATGGTTCACATTTCCGATTTGTCTTGGAACAAACTGGACGAAGAAGAATTAAAGAAATTCGTCCGTGGCCAAGAAGTGACCGCCAAGATTTTGGATATTAATCCAGAAAAAGAACGCGTCACATTGGGTATCAAGCAATTGACCGAAAGTGCCGAAAACAACGCTGTTTCCATCAAGAAGGGCGCAGTTGTTTCCGGTACTGTTTCTGAAATTACACCTGATGAATTGATTTTGGCGTTGGCCGGTGATGCCAAGGGTATTATCCGTCGCACCGACTTGTCCCGCGAAAAATCGGAACAAGACACATCCAAATTCAATGTCGGCGATACAGTAGAAGCATCTGTTGTTTCCGTTGAAAACAACACTGTTAAACTGTCTATCCGTGCATTACAGGTGACATTGGAAAAGCAAGCCGTCAAAGAATTCGCTAACGAAGCCGACTCTGGTTCCGTCTTGGGCGACATCTTGGGCGCAGCGATTGAAAACAGCAAAAAATAATTTCTGTTAAAATCGTATAAAATTGACCGAGTATGTTATTGACATGCTCGGTCATTTTTTTCTACCCTTTAACATAAGGAAGGAAAAAATCATTCAAAAACGCACGATTCTTAAACGAATTATAGCGGCGGTATTGTTTATCGCCGTGGCTTTCGTTGATATGACGGCGACGAATGCTGCAACGGCGCGCCGTGTTGTGCAACCACAAACAACAACCACAACGAATCGTACCATAACCCCCAGAACCACAACCGCACGAACAACAACGAAGCGAACCACGGCCAAGAATACTTCAACCGCAAAGACAACCACCACAACTGCACAGCGCGTGGCAAATCGTACAGTCCCTATAACAAAAGCATCAACAGAGCAACCAAAAACCAACGTTGTTTCGCGTACCGCCACAAATAAAAATGCGGGGGCGACGCGCCGATATACACAATCGTCAACACAATCACGCACAATAACCCGTGCCACGACTCTGACCGG
>JAGCOQ010000018.1 GCA_017642625.1 Alphaproteobacteria bacterium
AAAATTGCTGGGGTTAAATGGTTCGCCCTTGTACCGTATTTCATAGTGCAAGTGCGGTCCCGTTGAACGCCCAGAAGACCCACCAAGTCCCACAACCATTCCCGGACGAACCCAATCGCCACGAGCCACTTTGGCTTGGGACAAATGCGCATATAATGTTGTGAAGCCCAGTCCATGATCAACTTCGACCGTTAAGCCATAGCCAACGCGTTCGCCCGCAGAAATTACACGCCCAGGGGCAACCGCCATAAGTTCGGTGCCAATTTTGCCGGCAAAGTCAATACCGCGATGCTTCTTTGGTTTGCCCGTAAATGGATCGTTGCGGGTACCATAACTGGATGTAATATGAACATCAGACACCGGTGCGCCCATTGGTAATATGCGGGTCAATTTCGCCAAACCGTTCCACAATTCCAAACCGTCCGCCAATTTCTGATATTTTGGATCTAAATCTTTGTCCATGGTAAGCGGATTAAATGCCGCACCGACCAAGGCGTTTGTATATTTGTTAGCCTTTTCAACCAAGTCGTGTTCGTTCAATCCCAATGTTGCGATTGTTCCGTTTATCGCCTTAAGGTTTTTGCGCAACTCTTCAACCTTTTCGTTGGTCATTTTAGAAACGGCGTCAACGATTTGTGCATCAGCGGTCGCGATTTGGTTCACGTGTTCCGCGATTTGTTCGCTTTGTTTACGCAAAACATCATTTTCAGCACGTGTGATTTCGTATTCTGCCGATAATTCCGCTAATTTTGTATATTCTGGGGTGTAATCGGTATTTGTGAACATTTCTGTCAAACGGGTGCGCAAGAAATCCAATTCGCCCCATGTTTTCAAGCGGTTGTTTAATAATTCTTCTTTTTGCGCTTCGGTCAATTTGTCCGCGTGCAGAATCTTGTCATCTGTCACATTAAGATTGCGGGTAAGTTCGTTGAACTTATTAAGGTATGTTTGCAAATCCGCCATATGACGATCGTGGTTCGCACGCAGTTCTTCTATCTGTTCGGCACGCATTTGCAACAGTGGGCGGTGATACATATATACATATGTTGACCAAGATGCCCAGATAAATAAACCCAGTTTCCCACAAAACTTGGTGAAGCGCCAGAAACTGCTCTGCTGATACGTGTAAACATTACCACGTGGCGTGTCCATAACAGTAAACTCACGCGGGGGGAAAATCCGCGAAATTAAACGCCACAACGCCCTGAACGGCGAAGTTATCAGTGACCACAGTGACGAAAAATATCTTGCAATAAAACTTAACATTGTTGGTTTAGTGTAGCCAAAGTATCGCAAATAGTCAAGCCATCACGTAATACCATGTCGCAATTCATGGAAAGCCCATTATAGATGACCGTTGGACCATGGGTGCCAACGCGGGCGCGGATTATAACGCGTTCGGCGGTGCGTTTTTTACTGAACAGCGGGAATATTGTTATGTCGCCACAGACGTCCGCAAGCGTCGCAATTACATCAGATGCCACACCTGCATCAACTATGGTGGCAAAAGTCCCATGTGGCTTTACACGTGCCACTGATTTTTTTGTCCATTTAACCAAGTCGGCGTTATGGTGTGCGTTATGTGCCGCTGGGGTTCCTTTGAAATATGGTGGATTGGTTATGACAATATCAAATGTCCGCGCGGTGCGCCAATTCATAATGTCGGCATGGATTAATTCAATGTTGCGGTTATTTAGTTTCGCGTTTTCGGCGCACTGGGTCAGCATATCATCAGATATATCTATACCGGTTGCACTTCTTGCATTATTATTCGCCAAAAGGCACAAAATCGCCCCGCCCGTTCCGACGCCAATATCTAAAACAGTCTTGCCAGATGCATCTGATACCATTGCCGCCAACCACGCCGCATCAGATGTTGGGTTATATATACCGCGCAAAAACTTTACGCGTCCACCCAGCATAGTAAAAATCGCTTGTTTTTCAGACATGCCTGTATAATAATCCAACAAAAGAAAAAGGCAAGTTTATGTTTGATGATGCAATCATTGTTCAAAGTGCAATAAGTGCGTTCAATAATGCTGCGTTGGTCGCCCCCGCTTTCTTGTGGTCGGCACTGCTGACATTGCCTTTGTATTTAGTGGTATGGGTGTTTGGCGATAAAATTGCCGACTATTTGCGCTGGTCGCGTGGGAATATAACAATGCGTGCGGCGTTATGGACAGTTATAACTACGATTGGCTGGGTTGTTTTGTTCGGTGGTAATTATGGGGTTTTGCGCGACGATACATCTACCCTGCCGTTTATGATTGCGGCTATTATCTTTGTGGCGTCTATATTCGTTGGTTCTTATACGCGCGACATTAAATATGCCCGTCGGGAAAACGCCATATATATTATTTTAGTGCTGTTGGCGCTGGGCTTGTCCGATATGCATGCGTGGTGGGGACCGATTTTACAGATTGGTGCCGCATTTATTGGTTTTGTTATCGGTCGTCGTGCCAGTGTGGAAATGCCACCTGTGCCGGGGGTAATACTTATTTCGGGCGCAACGGTGACTTCTTTGCTGATGCAGCCCGAATATTTCAGATTTGGTCAGTTGGGTAATCTGACATGGGTTCATTTGTTGTTTGTTGGTCTGTTTGGGATTGTCGCGGCGGCAACGGTCGCGGTTCGTAATATCAATACACGCGGTCGCATACATCACAGTGCATATATCAAATTAAAATGGATGGTGCGTTTTGTCGTTGCGCTGGGGGTTGCGTTGTTTGTTATGACAGAATCTGTGCCGGTATTTTTGGGAACATCTGCGGCGGCATTTGTATTGGTTGCCCTGTCGGTGTGGCATGCCAAAGATATGCCCAGTACTTTGGGAAACAAGTTGTTTGCATTGGCCGTTATGCTGTTCGGAATCTTGATAACTATGCCGGTTATAACCGCCATTGGTATCGTGTATATGGTCAATATGCCAAAGTCGGATTTTCTGCGTGAAATTAAGCAGTTGTTATAATTCGTTATATTTATTTAATACCAATTTATCGCCTAATCGGGTATCATTTCCACTGAAATGGTAAAAAAGAGCAATAATATGAGTGTGATACATCCAACCGCAATTATTCATGACGGGGCTGTTTTGGGTGCCGATTGCAAAATCGGACCAAACTGCATTGTGGGTCCAAATGTAAAGTTGGGCGATCGTGTTGAGTTAATGTCCAATGTTATTGTTGATGGTAAAACATCAATCGGGGACGACACCATTGTTTATCCGTTCGCTGTTTTGGGTGTAATGAGTCAAGATTTAAAATGGCAAGATGAAGCCGCAATGACTGGTTTGACCATTGGAAAGCGTTGTCGTATTCGTGAATATGTGACAATCCATTCTGGGACACCCGCTTCGACGGGGACCGTAATTGGTGACGATTGTCAGATTATGGTTAACGCCCACGTAGGTCACGATTGCAAGGTGGGAAACAATGTGGTTATGTCTAACCTTGTACAGGTTGCCGGACATGTAGAGATAGAAGACTTTGTTATTTTGTCTGGTGGCGTTATGGTTTTACAGTTTTCACGTATTGGGCGCAACGCATTTATTGCCGGTATGACCGGTGTCACCAATGACATTTTGCCCTATGCCATTTACGAAGGGAACCCGCGTGCCGTTTATCGCACCATTAACCGCGTTGGGTTGATGCGTCATGGTTTTACCAACGAAGATATGCACGCAATTCATGCGGTCTATTCGGCGGTGTTTCATGGAACCGAAGGAACCGTTTCTGAACGTTTGGCCAAGGTGCGTAAAGAAGTCAAAAATAATAAATACGCAATGGATGCCATAGACTTTATTGAAAATCGTTCTAAACGTGGAATTGGCACGTCACAAAATGCGGAATAAAAAACTTAAAATATTTATCATAGCGGGCGAAGTTTCCGGTGATGTTTTGGGCGCAAAGATTATGCACGAAGCGTCGGGTGTCACCTTTGTTGGCATTGGTGGTGAAAATATGCAACGCGAAGGGTTGAAATCCCTGTTCCCTATTTCTGATTTGGCGGTTATGGGTGCAATAGAGGTCGTAGCCCATGCACGAACATTAACGCGTCGTATTCGGCAAACGGTTAATGCAATTATAGATGCCCAGCCCGATATAGTTTTAACTATTGATTCGCCGGGGTTCGCGCATAGTGTTATTGGGCGACTGCGTAAGTCGCCGGCGGGACAAAAACTGATTGCGGGCGGTATGCGTTTTCGTCATGTTGTCGCACCTCAAGTCTGGGCGTGGCGTTCTGGTCGTGCAAAGAAATATGCACAAATATTTGATAAATTGTATGCGTTTTTTGATTTCGAAGTGCCCTATTTCACCAAGTATGGTTTGGATACAATGGCGGTTGGACATCCGATTTCCGACGGTTTAATTGGTAAAAAATATAGCGGTGATAACAGTAAGATAATTACGCTTGTCCCCGGCAGTCGTATGTCCGAAGTAAAGCGCTTGTTGCCATTGTTTTATGATGTTGTGCAACAGATTCACGCCGATCATCCGAATTATGAATTCGCGATACCTGTGGTTGAAACAACCCGCGAATACACCGAAAATGTGGTCAAAGATTGGGGCGTATCAATTAAGTTGGTTGATTCCGCGGCGCGTTATGACTTATACGCTAAAACATTTGTCGCGATTGCGGCCAGTGGGACCGTTTCTGCGGAATTGGCAATGATTCACGTGCCAGCGATAATTGTTTATAAAATGAACCCAATAACGATATTCTTGGCAAGACGCGTCGTGCATATAAATTGGGTGTCTTTGGTCAATATTTTGCTGAATCGTGGCGTTTATCCAGAATTATTGGGTGGCGATGCAACAACAGAAAAAGTTATGGCTGAATTTAAGAAATTAACAAATGCAACCGCCCGCAAAAAAATGGCAAGCGAATTAAAATCTGCTGATAAGTTGTGGCAGAAATCGCTTGGTGCCCCAGCAAAAGTTATCGCAACTGATTTGTTGGCTTAATCACAAAATATCATTAATTTAATGCATCTGGCACAAAACCCATCAATTCATCAAAGTCATCTTGGAGCATTCCCGCATCCGCTGGTACCTGACAGACAATAACGGTTTCTGCTTCTTCTGTTGTAGAACTTCCAGATGAGTCATCACTTTCAGCTGAATCTTGTATCTTGCGGTCGAATTGAGTTGAATTATATGGACATACCTGACCAGCGGCATTAGTGTATTGCATACACCAATTATTATAACTTGCGCTTGTTCCTGTCGAGATTGAATATGGCCAAATAATAGTTTGCTCATTATTGCCTTCAACATAATAATAGCATGGATTGTCTATGGCTTCTTCGCCTGTGCCAGTCGATTGAACCGGCAATTCTGGGATACAGGTTGCATTTTTACCGTTTTTACTGCGACGACCGCCATTTTCCCAGCACAAACATGCGCCCCAAAATTCTGTATCTACACTTAGACCATAGTCGCGTGGACACATATCTTCGCCACGGAAGTTATCTAATGTTTCTGTGGATGTGTTGGCAATCATTCCGTACAATTTCCCCAAAGTTAGTTGGGTGTTGTAATTACTAATGGTGTTAGGGTCTTCACTAGTTGGTGATTTGGGATACCACATGCAAATGTTTGTGCCAGATTGACCGCCATATAAGTTCTCTTTAACAAATTGACGTTCAACGAAACGACCGTTGATGTTTGTACATTGGATGGTCAGCGTGTCAATGATTTGATTATATATTTCAGTTGCAACACCAACGGATCGCAACACACGATTTTGCATCTGCTTTTTGTCGTCGTCGGTGACCGTCGTGACCAATCCATATCTAACTGTTGCATGGTCTGATGTAACGTCAAAGGTCAACTGGTCTAATTGTTTTACTTGCTCAGATTGGTCTGCTTGTTGTGCGGTTCTTATGGTGTACATACGGTCAAAACCACCGAATGCTTCTTCTATAACATTTTCATCATTACATGCGGCAATCGTTGTCAGTTGATTTGCGCATGGCGACAGATATTTGGTTTTAGCATTATTTGTTAAATCCTTCAATGTAAACCAGTCGCCCGCCAAGATGGAATCAGGACTTGTTGTGCCACTTTTGAACAATCCGCTGTATGGATAATAAAAGTTTTCATACCCCGCCCCGCCGTATTTATCAAAGCATTGTTTGACAATGGCGCGACACGCAGTCAGATTGTCTGTTTTTTGGCGATTGTTGACATAATCTTCGATAATATTGCCATCAAACATGTTATTACATGAATCAACATAATCGGCGCACATCTGTGTGGTAAGTGCGATTTTGTCGGGCTGTAAAATCGTCACACCCGACCCCAACAATTCGGCCATTGCAGTGGTGATGGATGCATCGCTTTGCATATAACATGAAGATACGAAATCGAAACATCCCTGCTTGATTTCAGAAACCTTGGCCTGTTGTGCGTAATATATTGCCAACATTGCCTTGTCCAGATATTCAGACCACGCTTCGTCCGCTATTTCAGTACACTTGTCCATGGCGGGTTTTGCGAATTTCTTGGTGCGGTTTTCAAAGTTGGAAACGAACACGCGGTTGTTTGCGCGTTTAGATAGTTGTTGGTTCGCGGCATCAACCCCTGGGGCAAACGTCAGCAAATTACCCAATTCATAAAACTTTACAACACCAACAATCGGTGCGCCGGTTGATATGTCAATGTATTCGCCATTGTCCAAGCATTTGTGATAATTAGCACCGCAAACTTCTTCGCTTAAAATTGCCGCTTCGATATTGTTTATACATGCGGCCAAGTCGTCCGAATTGTGTTTTCGACGGTTTTCGACACGCGCCAAATCCAGCATGGCACTGCCTTCGCGGATTGCGGCCTTCATTTGCGATTGGCGTTCATCTATGGCGGTTTGAACGGTGTTGCAATCCTGCTCTATTGCCATAAGATAGGCATTTACCGCGCGTTGCAAAGATGCGTTGTTGCAGTCTTCGGCAACGGCATGACGACATTGTGGATAAACCGCGCTGTATAATTCTTGACCGTTATAGGATGAAACGATTTGATTAGCGTCGGTCACAAACGCAGTTGATAAATCATACGACATGTTTATCGTGTTCAAATCAGAATATTTTCCGCCGACCGTCGTGTCGCCACCGGAAATAGAATTCATAATCGCCTGTAATAACGCCTTGGACGCAGATGTGTCGGTGGATAGCGCATTTTCCCCTTCGGATGCGGTTCGCATAGCGGTTGCTTGGGCGGCGGTTAACCCGACCACGTCCAGATTTTCCGTAAATACAGTTAACTGTTCGCCAACATCATTCAAAGTGGCGCGTTGTTTTGCCATGTCGTTGACGCGATTGCTACATGAACAACGGCGGTAATCGTCGTTTTTCAGTGCGCAAAACTGATCCATACATGTGAAAAACGCAGATTTGCACTTTTCATATTCTGCGCCAGTGCGGGTCTCGCTTGCTGTAATTGTTGTATTCTGCGTTGTTGCCGCGCGCGCCGAAACATTGGAAACATTCTGTTTCTTGGTGTTGTTTTGCGTCGCACGATTTACAACATTCGCTTGCTGGCGCGTATCCGCTGAATCAGCGTTTTTCCCAGAACGATTGGTTATATTCCGCAACGGAATTAAAACATTTGTGCGGCTGACGGTGGTGCGTTCGCTTGTCGGCGTTGTTGAAATTCGCTTTTGTGTGGCGGTGCGTTGCGTAGAATTACCGTCACGCACAGCAGCCCCTGCGTGCGCGACAGACATTGCGATCGCAATCACAAAAACTAGAATTTTCTTCATCTCTGATAAAATTGTATCAAAAATAGCAAAATCAGAGCAAGTGAAATATGCAGATTTATACGATTTTTATTTAACTTTTTGGGGGCAAATGGCTGATTTTCTTGTTGCAAAAAGATTTGTGTTGCGTTATTATGCAGAACGCTTTAGAATTGTTGGGCATATGGCGGCATACGAGTCAGCGAGACAAACGTAGTGCAGCCGAGCGCGAACGAGTGGTGAGTGTGAAA
>JAGCOQ010000121.1 GCA_017642625.1 Alphaproteobacteria bacterium
GGATACAGACCGCGTTCCATATTTTTCGATATAATCTGACGTTTGATTTCCAACTGGTCGCGTCCCAAATCCAGCAAGCGTTTCAATTCAGTAAACAGACCGTCACGATCGCCCTTGTGTGTATAGCCAAGGCGCGCAAGGTTGATGGTGAACACGCCGATAGATCCCGTCTTTTCCGCGGAACCAAACAGACCGCCACCACGTTTCAGCAATTCGCGCACGTCCAAACGCAGACGGCAACACATTGAACGCACGTCGGTCGGGTTCAAGTCGGAATTAAGGAAGTTCTGGAAATTCGGAATACCGTATTTCGCCGCCAAATCAAACAAAGGCTTTACATTTGGGTGATTCCATGGGAAATCCGGCGTAATATTGTATGTCGGAATTGGGAATGTAAATGGACGACCCAATGCATCACCTTCGGTCATAACCTCAAGAAATGCTTTGTTAATCATATCCATTTCCGGTTGCAAATCGCCGTATGTGAAGTCAACTTGCTTTTTGCCGATAAACGGATGTTGATCGCGCAAATCCTTTGGACAGGTCCAATCGAATGTGAAGTTGATAAACGGTGTTTGTGTTCCCCAACGACATGGAACCGCGCAGTTAAATACAAGCGTCTGCATCGCATTCTTGACATCAGCATAGGTCATATTGTCAATGCGGACATATGGTGCCAAGTATGTATCAACGGACGAGAATGCCTGGGCCCCAGCAAATTCATTTTGTAATGTGCCAAGGAAATTAACCATGTGGGAAACAGCAGTTGCCATATGTTTCGCCGGTTGACATTGCAGATAGCCCGGAACACCATTGAAACCTTCGTATAACAATTCACGTAATGACCAGCCCGCACAATACCCCGTCAGCCAGCCCAAGTCATGAATATGAACGGCAGCGGATTTGTGTGCTTCGGCAATGGCACGCGGGTACAGGTTTAACCAATATTCAGCGGTCACGCGTTCAGATGTGCGCAAAATCAAACCACCAATGGAGTAACCAATATTGGCGTTTTCTTTGATACGCCAATTTGAACCACCAACATAACCTTCGATAACTTCGACCGCGTCAATGGATGCATCACGAATTTCAGAACGTTTTTGACGATATATAATATATGATTGTGCCGTCTTGTATGCATGGGCATCCATCAAAGCCTCTACCACTGCATCTTGAATTTCTTCCACTTTGGGTGTTTTGCCGGCAAAACGTTCATCAATCTTGTCAAGTGCAGATTGAGTCACGCGGACAACCGCGGCATCATCAATTTCATCAGTGACGGCGACAGCCTTTTTAATAGCATAATATATTTTAAAAGCGTCAAATGGCACAGTTTCACCACCGCGCTTTTGAACAGCGACCATTTTTGTGCATAGTGTTGGCAATGGTTGGCCATTATTATCGTTACTCACTACGGACATTATAAAAACCCTTTTTTGTCAAAAATACAATATATAGTGCTTGTTCAGTTGATTTGATAACAATATATAGTATTTATGACTTTTCAACAATATAATAAAAATGCGATTCATGTATTTTTTTGCTTTACTTTTAAAAAAGAAAGTTTTCCGCATAGTTCAGACCGAATCGGAATCGGATGATTCGACACAAAACGTCTTTTTGTGTGGTGATTTTTAGAAAAAACGATTCGAATTAGCACAAAAAATACAAAATATTGATAATTTTTTTATGATTTTGCGATTCGTAATCAATATATAGATTTTTGTTTTTGACAAATAAAATAGGTAAAAAAGCATAAAAGGTGTTGTTTTTTTTGTTGTATTCGCACTATAATTAGCAATAATCGAAGACAAGGAAGATATACCATGGTTGAAAATACAAAAGCCCACCTTACTAACATGTATGAAATGCTGGCAGAGGTTTGCGCCAACAACGAAGATAAAATCTTCTTTGTTCGTGAAAAGAAAACATATGCCGACTTTCTGCGGGCGGTGCAACGTCGCGCGGTGTTGTTA
>JAGCOQ010000122.1 GCA_017642625.1 Alphaproteobacteria bacterium
GTAATGAACTGACGATGACCCTTGGTCCGACGATAGTTTTGACGACGTTTTTTCTTGAACACCAAAACTTTGTCAGCGCGTTTCTGTTCAACCACTTCGGCAACAACTTTTGCACCATCAATTGTTGGTGTGCCGATTTTTTCGCCAAGCATTAAAACTTGGTCAAATTCAATTTTGCCGTCGGCATTCAGTTTTTCAACCTTGATAACATCGCCCTTTTGCACGCGATATTGTTTGCCGCCGGTTTGAAAGATTGCAAAATCGCTCATATTCTTGCTCTTTTTGTTCGTTTTTTATACTTTTTTCGCACTTTTGTCGAAAAGTTTATGCAAATTGTATATTTTTTAAGCAAAAAGTCAAGTTTTTTGTTAAAAATAAAAAACCGCCCAAACGGGCGGTAATTTATTTGATCTATCGTTAATTTGACTCGGTCGGCCATGTACGTATGGCCTCGACACCGGAATCGCGTAAGCAATGTTCACGGAATGCCGCAGAATCACCTTTCTCGCCGGTCGCTATCAGACTCGCGCTGTCGCTGGCACCCTTCAATATTTCATTCAGGGTTACGATATTACGACATGTGTTTTGGGTATAATCCTGAGCGTTCAAACACTGAGAATTATCTTGCTTGTCGATAATCGCCATAATTGGTGATGTAGATGGATTACAAATCATCGTTTCATAGCAATGCGGAACATTTGCAACCTGGGCACAGTATGTCTTGATACGTGCAGTTGACCATTTTGCCCCAGACGATGTTGTATTCGACGCCTGTGTTTCATAACAATCATAGATTTCGCTTAAGCATTCGTCGAAATTCGTGCTGGCTGTGACCGCCGCGGACCTAACACTTTCGCGTTCTTCGTTGGCAAATTCAAGACGTTTCTGTTGCAACGCTTGTTTCGCAGCCACTTTCTGATAACCAATATTTTGTGCGGTTGCACGCAGTTGTTCACCATACGCGTCGCAATCTGCGTTCGCATCCAGCGCATATTTCTGCATAATGCTGCGACGTGCATCCGCAACCGGTCCACGCAATGATGAATATGGATCGCCCGACGCTGATGTATAACCAAAGCATGTCGCCGAATTAGATGAAGAATAACCAGTATTCGGTGTCACAAAGTTCAATTCATATGTTCCGGTATTATTGACCGAAATCACACTGTTATAGTTATATGGACATTGTGATGCACCATTACCACATTTACGTCCGCCAGATGGTGGTGTGCCGCACGCTTCGTAAATACCATTAAAACAGGAATCCAAAACACGCGCACAAACATTGTTATGGGCATACTCAAATAATTCATAGCCCCACGTTTCCGCCAATGAATCTTTCAAATCTTCACTGGACGCAAATGCGCCATCCAGACCCGCCAAACCACTAACCACAGAATTGACAACACCCAACGCACTTAACAAGTTGTCGTCATTGTTGGAAAGTATCGTAATTGTCTGTTCCTTGGCGGTTGCCCACGCTTGCAAAGATGCCAAAATATCACTGGACGAACCATCTATGTTATCAAGGTCAAACCCGAAAGTATTGCCTTCTTCTTCACAATACGACGGCGAAATAGTTCTGCTACATTTATTTTTATCGTATATCGTGTGTGCTTGGCACCATGCGGTCATATATTCATCACCACTGGTGTATTTCACGCCACCTTCGGTCAAAGGTTTAGCAGAAGTTATAATACTTGCTTTACCGCTGGCTTCTTGCCACGAAACACAGTTCATAACCTTTTCAGCATCAGTTAATTGGAACGCTTCGGAAACATCTTTACCCTTGTTCGCAATCAACAACGCCAATTCACCCGCAACCTTAATCAATTCTTCATTTGCGCTTTCCAGTGCTGTTTCTGCTTCGGCAAACGCCTTTACACGACCAGCGCATGCACATCTGCGCTGTGCGGTATTACGTGCCGTACAAATTTCGTCCATACATGTATAGTATGATTCCATACAGTTGTTATACGCATCTGTGGAAATCAAACCAGTGCTGGAATCGATAATGTTAGAATAGTTTCCAGTATACAACTTACTGGACAAATATGTGTATGTATTCGCGCGTGATGTATTGTATGCCGCCTGCATTGCGGGACCTTGGTGCGATATACGCGCCTTGGCGTCCGACGTGGTTCGCGCGACGACATTACGTGATGTATTACGCGCACTTACACGCGATACAACATTACGATTTGTGGTTGCACGTGATGATGCGTCTGTTGTTGCACGCGACACAACATTACGAGATTGTGCCGCATTATTTCTGTTTGTGGTTGCACCCGTTGTCCGTGCGACAGTTGCCGCGGAAACCCCACGATTTACCATACGTCCCGATGCACGATTTGTCGCATTGGAACGTGCGTTTGCCCCCGAAGGCTGCATAGGCACAACAGCCGGCGCAACAGGGTCAGCCAACACCGCCCGCATAGACAAGAATGTCGAGCAAACAAAGAAAGCACCCGCCAAAAGGAACACTGTTCCCATAGCATTTTTTGCAACAGATGCGATATCACGTCTATTCATTCATACTCTCCTGCGGACGCAAAGCCAACAAATCCGCCCTTTTATGGTATGCGCGACGGCACACCACTATTATAGTTTGTATTTATTATACCATTTTTAGCGCAATCTGTAAAGTCAGAAAACATAATCTGGACAAACATACGGAAATAAAAAATGCCCCGAAGGGCATTATTTTTTATTCGGCACTTGGTTTAAACATGTTTTTAAACAAACTACCTGTCTCTTTTGCATCCGCTTCAACTTGTTTTGCGGCCGCTTTAACTTCTTCAACAGTGTTTTTAACTTCTGCGACCTGGGCATTAGCGGTATCTTTCGCTTCTGTTTCGGCGGCATTTGCCATACCGGTCACTTCGGCGGCTTGTTCTGTGACTGATTTTTTAACAAAGTTCGCACATTTTTTTGACAAAGATTTCACATTATCAATCAAACATGTTGGTATTGTTTTTTCGCCAGTCAAGATTTCCGGACAGAACTTGCTGACTTCATCTGTGTTGCATGCTTCGGACAATGTTGTTGGTTCGGCCTCTTTCTGACCAAAGCCCAAGAAATCCAACCAACCTGCATTTGCAGATGTGGCGACCAAAACAGCTGATAACACCATGACTATCTTTTTTTCCATTGTTTCCCCTTTTTGTTTGTATATTCAAATGATAAAATGAAATCAACACCAGGTCAATAAATTTAATAGGAAAACTTCCTTGCCAAGAAAATAAAAATAATTATAATGCCAATCGTCACTCGGAAAGGATTTTATCGTGAATAAAGTTTTGATTGCCACAACATTTGCAATCTTATCTGGGGCCGCATTTGCCACAGAAAACCCGATGTTTGGTGTGGATACAAAGAATTCAATCGCACTGAACATAGCGCAAAGCACCGGCAGTCATAATATACGAAAACTTGTCTGGTTTCCCGATTGGGAAATATCACCACAAACATTTGTTATGTTGACCTATGCCCAGCCGATGGAGATTTTACGTCTGCCGTCACGCATGAATATAAGCGTGGTGCAAAATATCGCCTATGAATCCAGCAAGGGGCTTTCTTTTATCGGCGTTGGCGCATCGTGGGATATCGCATTGGTACAATATCATGGCTTTTATCTGGGCATTGGAATCGGGCCATATTACCGCGACAATCATGACCGCTGGGTGTCCAGCCGCTTTATGTTCGGCGAAAAGGTGTTTTTGGGCAAAAACATAACTGACCGGTGGCACGGGGAATTGTTCACGATACACTTTTCAAACGGTGATTTAACCGAAATAAACCACGGATTTAACTTCGTTGGTATCGGCGTGAATTACAGCTTTTAATAATTGACATTGCCGTACCATATGCTACATTGACAAAAAAGAGTTATTGGTATGGCAAAAATTGAAGAATTGTATGATTTTATCGATAGTTTGACGTTCGGCAATATGTATGACAAAAGAGCCGACGGCGACCGCAACAATCGTTACCTTAGTTATTGGGGTAATCCCGAATTCCCAAGCGAAGAAACTCTTTGCGTTAAAGTTTATGATACGCATATGTTTATTGAAAAACGGGTTTTTCTACGCCCACAATCAATTACAGAAACAGTTTATCGCAACACCCCAGAAGGCGAGGATATTGTCCAGCGTTTCATCACCGCAATGACAAAAAAATGTGATAAAACCGCAAAAGAAAATGGATTTCAATGTCCCGGTGAATTAAGACCTGGAATAACCACCATCACGAATTTCAACGATGTTTATACACTTATCAAATCTAAGAATTTTCAATTAACAGAACACAAAGATCCGGCACACCCCGACGAATATGTGTTCTATGATTTATACAACTTTTATACCCACGAAAAAATTATCATTGATATTTACAAGGATCGTATGGAACTTTCTAAACTCACACTCAATGTTCCTGAATACCAATATCGTGAAACGATACAACGTAAAGGGCAACTGGGCGCAAATGTTGTTGATAATTTTATAGAAGCCCTGTCAAGAAGAAGGGGTCGTATCGTTTATGATGGGGTTATGGAACAAAAAGGGAAAACAAAATGATTCAAAACATTGACGATATTTACAACCTTATCAGTTCGCAGACCTATCAAAAGGATTATGAACCGGTAATGCCAGTAAAACACAGGAAGAAATATCCCCAAGGTACCCACGTGTTCTTTAATCGTGCGGGCAGTCTTGATTACATTAGTGTTAAAGTGACCGGCAGTTATATAGAGGTTTATAAATTAGCGAATGGGAAATCCGAATATTATGAAGAAATCCGCACAACCAACAAAACAGGCAGACAGATACTAGATCGTTTTGCAAAATTGCTGTCTCAAAAAAATATGGAAGCAATGATTCTACACATAAATTCGTTGTAAATATTTTACCAATAAAAAAAAACGCCCAAACGGGCGTTTTTTTGTGTCTTACTTGCGTGGGTATTTAACCGCTGCCTGTGCCGCCGCAAGACGTGCGATTGGCACGCGGAACGGACTGCACGAAACAGAATTAAATCCACATTTATGGAAGAACTCGATAGAGTCAGGATCGCCACCGTGTTCACCGCAAACACCAAGATGGATTTTATCACCCTTGGTTGCGCGTGCCTTGGAAACGGCATCCTTGATTAACAAACCGACACCCAATTGGTCAACCGATGCAAACGGATCTGCGACATAAATACCACGTGCGCGATATTCGTCCAAGATTTTGCCCGTATCATCACGACTCATACCCAATGTTGTTTGTGTCAAATCGTTTGTTCCGAATTCAAAGAACTCACAAGATTCTGCGATTTCATTTGCCAACACCGCAGCGCGTGGCAATTCAATCATAGAACCAACTGTGTAATCGACACTGTCGCCGGTTTCTGCAAACAAACTTTCCGCTGTTGCATCAATCACCGCTTTAACAATATCGACTTCTTTTTTCGAACCAACCAATGGAACTTCGATTTCAGGCTTCACAACAACACCTGCATTCTTGCATTCCAACGCCGCCGACAAAATCGCGCGTGTTTGCATTTCACAGATTTCAGGATATGTAATCGCCAAACGGCAACCACGATGACCCAACATCGGGTTTTGTTCCTTTAACGCTTCACTGCGTTGTTTCACGAATTCAACAGGCTTGCCAATATGTGCCGCCAAGATTGCGATATCTTCTTCGGTGTGTGGCAAGAATTCATGAAGTGGTGGGTCAATCAAACGAATTGTGACCGGCAGACCATCCAT
Organism: Alphaproteobacteria bacterium; assembly: GCA_017642625.1. Next base: position 5,753 of record JAGCOQ010000122.1, read on the forward strand.
AATCTTGAACAATTCAACGAAGTCCGCTTTCTGGTATGGCAACAATTTTGCCAATGCAGCACGACGACCTTCGACATTGTCCGCCAAAATCATTTCGCGCATATCTTGAATACGTGATGGGTCAAAGAACATGTGTTCTGTACGCGCAAGTCCAATACCTTCGGCACCAAAGTCGCGTGCTTGTTTCGCGTCCTTGGGTGTTTCGGCATTTGCTTTGACCGTCAAAGTTTTGATTTCATCAACCCAACCCATCAATGTTCCGAAATTACCGGTCATTTCCACAGATACTGTTGGAACTTTACCTTCGATAATTTCACCCTTGGCACCATCAATAGAAATCCAATCACCTTCGTTAATAACAACGCCAGATGTTGTTTTCAATGTCTTGGATGCATAATCAATCTTGATATCTGGTGAACCAGACACACATGGTGTTCCCATACCACGCGCAACAACGGCGGCGTGTGATGTCATACCACCACGCGCAGTGATAACACCTTGGGCTGCGTTCATACCAGCAATATCTTCTGGGGATGTTTCGACGCGGATAAGCATAACTTTCTTGCCTTCGGCTGCCCATTTTTCAGCATCTTCGGCATTGAACACCGCTTGACCGACCGCGGCACCTGGGGATGCCGGCAAACCAGTCGCAATAACTTTCTTTTCTGCTTTTGGATCCAACATAGGATGCAACAAGTGATTCAACTGATCTGCACCAACGCGCAATATTGCTTCTTCTTTGGTCAACAAACCTTCTTCGACCATTTCAACCGCCATACGAACAGCCGCCGCCGCAGTGCGTTTACCATTACGGCATTGCAACATCCACAATTTTCCATGTTCGATTGTGAATTCCATATCTTGCATGTCTTTGTAGTGATGTTCCAATTTTTCGCGAACATCGCACAGTTGTTTATAAACTTCTGGCATTGTTTCTTCCAGAGACTTGCGACCTGAATCATCTTTGCTCATTGGTTGTGGTGTGCGAATACCCGCAACAACGTCTTCACCTTGGGCATTAATCAGATATTCACCATAGTATTTGTTTTCGCCGGTTGCAGGGTCGCGACTAAAGCACACACCTGTTGCACTATCATCACCGGAATTACCAAACACCATTGCTTGAACATTGACCGCGGTTCCCCAATCACCTGGAATATTATTCAGTTTACGATATGTGATTGCTTTCTTGGACATCCAAGAACCGAACACCGCACCAATACCCAATTTCAATTGTTCCCATGGATCCTGTGGGAAAACTTTCCCAATCTTGACACCGATTTCTTTGAACTTTTCAACCAATTCTTTCAAATCATCAGCGGTCAATTCAGTATCAACTTTATAACCTTTTTCTTCCTTCATGCGTTCCAATGTGTGTTCAAACAAATCAATATCTGCACCCAACACAACATCAGAAAACATCATGATGAAACGACGATAAGAATCATATGCAAAACGTTCGTTATTTGCAGACCGCGCCAACGCTTTCACTGTTTCATCATTCAAACCCAAATTCAAAACAGTGTCCATCATACCCGGCATAGAAACACGTGCACCCGAACGCACAGACACCAACAAAGGATTGTTCATATCTGCAAACTTTTTGCCCATGATATTTTCAATGTGCGAAATACCAGCGCGCACTTGGTCCATCAAATCAGATGGATATGTTTGACTGTGATCATAGTAATATGTGCAAACCTCGGTCGTGACGGTAAAGCCCGCAGGCACCGGCAATCCAACCAAATTCATTTCTGCTAAGTTTGCACCTTTGCCACCCAACAGATTACGCATATCGGCGCGCCCTTCGGCGGCACCATTACCAAACGTATAAACCCATTTATTGCTCATAAAATCTCCTTTAACTAAAAAGCTAAATGATTGTAAAAAAATACTGACTAAATGCAAGTGCAAAAAGCAATAAAAATGAAAAAATATTGTGAAATTATCTGTGGTTGGAATCCAAAATTTTTTCAATCGCACTAAACGTCACATGCACAGGGAACTCTTCGGCAAGCAAACGCGCCTCGTCCGCGCCAAGTTCAACATAATTTATCAAACGACGAACGGCAACATCAAAACAATTATCACGAAACAAACCATAATCTTCACGATCAGACACAGTAATAATTCTGTCTACACTGCTTGCAACTTTTCGCGGTTCACCATTTCCACCATTATAAAATAATGCCCATTCATCAACCTCTGCCATGGGTGCAATTTTACGGAAATTATGTAATGATTTTTCATATCTGCGACGAACATCACCAATCGGAACATCATGCCCACCATGGATTACACGTTGTTTAATGCGTTCAATATTTTGTTCCACAGAATCAAGAAACACAAAATTGAAAACAACTTTATATTCCAAATTATGCGCCATTTTTATGATACGCGTATCATAGGTTCCAGATAGCGTAGATTCCAACACAAACGAATGCCCCGATGATAAAACACGGGGCAAATCTTCTTTCAATAATTGACGTGCCGCAGTGATATTAGATATTTTTTGTGTCGCCGCAATGTCATCTAAATCCAACACTTCCAGGTTTGGATCTGCGCTGACAATTCGTTTGCGCAACGTACTTTTACCACTGCCGTTTGGTCCGCCAATCAGATAAAAAGTCTTTTCAACTTCCACTATTAACAACCAAATTCACCGCAAACCGCGTGTGTAGTTGTGTATGTGCCGGCTGGTTCATAATGAACAACAGGCTTATACTGTTGCACTGTTTCGCGAACAAAGTATTCACGATTAACAACGCGTTCAAATGGTTCACCACAAGCGGTTCCAACAACTGGTTCCACAATTTCTGGTTCAGCCATAACAACTGGTTCTACTTCTACTGTTGAATCTTCGCAAATAACCTTGGTAATAACTGCGCGTTTTTCCGCAACGGCGCGATTCAATTCGGCACGCATAGCGTTTTTATCACAGTTATCTGTGCGGAATTCAAAGTAATCAGCATGGGCGGTTGCCACTGCCATAATTCCAAAGATGGAAAGAGCCAAAATCTTTTTCATTTCTACTAACCTTTATCTACTTGCTCTCTCCGGTGTTCTCGATTTTATAATAATTTTTTATAAAATCAATAAAAACCTTATGTTTTTAGCGTTGTATGTCCTTTGCCAACAATAATTTTGCCCAGCATTCGCTTGGATCATTAAAACACAAACGCGCATCACGTTCAGTGCAAAACTTATCCTTATGGTTTAAAACATCGGTCTGCATAAAGCCCTTTTTCATGATTTCTGGCAAATTAGAACGACCGTTCAACGAAGCATAGAAAAACAATGGACATTCCGCCGCGCGTGTGTCCACGGTAAATTGCTTTTCGGTCAACGGTTTTCCGTCTTTTTCATCAAGCAACAACTTCCAGCATTCTGCGCAATGCCCCCTGCTGTTACCGTTGCAAGGCATGAATTGACAATGCAATTTATAAAATTCTGTTTCATAAAAATCGTGTGTTTTGTCACCGATAACTTGTAATGGGCACTTTCTCTGTGCTTGGGCTTTATCTGCATCGGCGATATAGGTTGAAATACCTTCGATTGGGGTCATGTTAAAATCCTTTTTTGTTTTACATTCCCCCGTCATTATGGCATGTTAGTACATAATTTATGAAAATCAACAAAAAACCGCTTAAATGGGCGGAATTTCTGTATTACCCCTTTTATTTATCGGCATTTTGTGATAAAATTGACGGTAAAGGTTGACCGCGGGGGATTTTACACAATGAAACAATTTATCGCATTACTTGTTTTTATACTTGGTATGACCAATGCCACATTGGCGGACCATTACACCGTGGACAAACGTAAATATGTATCTGATGGACTGTGGGCAACCGAACCATATAAATATGTTGTGCGTCTATTCGACGAATCTGGCGACGGTTGTTCTGGTAACTTGGTTGGAACAGATTCTATCGTTACCGCGGCACATTGTAACGGGTTATACAATTGGGTGGGGCATGATGGCATGGGTGGTCACGCGTGGTCTTTTTTGGATAAATATGTTTCAAAGCACAACCAAAGTAAAAAGTGGTCTGATGATTACCTGGTTTTAAAACGTGGTCCCCAGAAATCTGATTTGGTCGGAAATAATAATATTTTGGGCAATCCGCGTATTGACACCCCAATGACGATAGGCGGTGTTGCTAAAGTATTAGGTTTTGGATGTCTAAAAATCATGAGCGATGAAGAAATCGAACAATTTCGTGATGATTATGTACGTTTTTTAAGGGACACAATTATGCGGGGTAGTCAGGATTTGTTGGACCAGGTCGCCGATTCCAATTCGTATTACGGCGACCCTTTAATGCAAGGCTTTGTCCGTAATTTAACAGAGCATCCAGAAAAATACCGAACCGACCCAAAAATGTTTGACGATTGTGAAAAATTGAAAGAAAGTGAATGTTTCGTCAGCATGGTCGATGCAAATTCTGACGAAATACACTTGTCCAATTGTCAAGCATGGAGCGGTGATTCTGGTGGTGGGGTATATCTTAACACCGCTGGGATGCCACGTATGACCAACCAAGAATATTTAAATTATCTATATCAGAAACAAAAAGCTTATGAAAAAATTATAAACGAACATTATCCAAAGATGTTCTCAAGTATAGATAAACACGACGAAACACTGAAAGATCTTATGGATTTTTTTAAGGTTTCCTCTTATGAAGACCTTCGTAAAGAGTACGAAAAAATGTTTAACCGTGACAAAAAAACACTGAATACGATTAATCAAGAAATACAATCGGTAAAAGATGGTAGAGCAAACAGTGATTGGCAGCTAATCGGGGTGCTTAGCGGTGGAATCCGTCATCTGAGCAAAGACGATTTCGCAACGTATATGGTAGCTGCATCTGTTAAGGAAATCGGCGATGATGCCGTTGATTCTTTTAGGGATGCCGACAATGTATATGATCGATATTTTTGGGACAAGTATGAAAAAGAATCTGGCCGTGAAAAAAGCGGTGTTCCAGAATACCTTTATCGCGAAAAGTAATCTAATTTCTAAAAATAGTATTTTTTCATTTGTGGCTGTTTTTTGCCCATCAACTTGATTTTATAATAAATTGTGCTACCTTGGTCTACGACACATAAAAGGATTATACATGCCGCGAATCTCAAACAAAGACTATATAACCATAAAGAAACGTAATCTGTTTGGCAAAGTCGATATTTTCGTTGGTGGGGAACCCGCAACAACATACCGCGACCAAGAAATAGAAGACCCCGAACTTGTCAAAGAATGGTTCAAATCGGCACAACAACAGTGTCCAAAGATCAGGGAACTTCACGTAATGACATCCCAAAGCCCAAGCGAATACGCCGAACCCGGCAGTCCTGTTGCCACCAACGGCACATCAGCATGGTGTCGTATAAAATATCCACTTGGTATATCGGGCACATGGATGGGGCTTGGTGTCAATGGCTCTCGTAGTGCCAAATCTTGCGCATACTGGGCCACATATTATTGCAATAACTATTGGTATAATTTTGTGATAGATCCCCTGGAAGTAATTTTAGACTATGCTAAAATTTTACGCGACAAAATCGTAAAATCTAAGCATAAAGAGAAATAAAAGCCGCCCAATCGGGCGGTTTTTATGATCTTTCCTTAATAAATATCAGTGAATCACACTTTCCACCCAAACATTTTGCCCACGAAGCCAACGGCAGACGCTTTTCAAACCGGTATCCATTACGACGCGCAACATTTTCAGAACGTGTGTTTCCGGCATCAACATCGATTATTATCTTTTCAAACCCGAACTTGAATAATTCACTTTCCAGCGCAGACAATGCCGCGCCCATATAACCATGTCCAGTCGCAGATTTCACCAACCAGTATCCGATTTCACATTCTTTGCCCGCCGTGACACCAAAACGAATCCAACCGACAATTTCATCGTCCACGAAGATATAGAAACACACACCTTCGTCTGATTTTATCTGTGCTTCACGCTTGTTCAGGTAATTTAGCACATCATCGGCATTACGCACATAGTCCAGCCGTTCAATCCAAGCCGTCAAGAATTCGCGATTTTCGGCAACAATCTTGAATATCTTTTCCGCATTTTCGGGTGTAGCCGCAATCACGCGCAAGCTGACCCGCGGCGTTTTTATTATTTGTGGAAATTGTGATAATGGTTTCATGTTACTTTTTCTTTTGATTATCGGGTTTGGTGTTGCGTTTGGTTTCCTGTACCGCCCCAGCCGCAGCAACCCTCTTGGCCCCGGCACGCAGCCCCGTGACAATACTTTTTTTGCCATCGCGTTGTTTCTTGTATTCCGCAAACCATGCCCGAAGTTCATCCGCAGTGTCAAAAGACTTATGAAGATCGTCAACAAAATATTTTTGAGCCATCGGCAATCCATCCAATGACTGTAAATGCTCTGCATCAAAAATAAAATTACCGCCAACTTTTTGTGGCGCACCCAATAATGTTGTTAATTCATTACCATCACACCAAAAATTACCACCAACTTTTTGTGGTGCACCCAATAATGTTGTTAATTCATTACCAACACACCAAAAATCACCACCAACTTCCTGTGGTGCTCCATCCAATGTTGTTAATTCATTACGACTACAATAAAAATTACCACCAACTTTTTGTGGCGCACCAATTAATGTTGTTAATTTATTACGCTCACAATAAAAATTACCACCAACTTTTTGTGGCGCACCCAATAATGTTGTTAATTCATTACCATCACACCAAAAATTGCCACCAACTTCCTGTGGTGCACCCAATAATGTTGTTAATTTATTACCATAACACCAAAAATTGCCGCCAACTTCCTGTGGTGCTCCACCCAATGTTGTTAATTCATTACGGTTACAATCAAAATTACCACCAACTTTTTGTGGCGCGCCCAATAATGTTGTTAATTTATTATCACTGCAATCAAAATCGCCCCTTATCAATTGTGGGGCACCCAATAATGTTGTTAATTCATTATCATAACACCGAAAACTACCGCCAACTTTTTGTGGCGCACCCAATAATGTTGTTAATTTATTACCATTACACCAAAAATTACCACCAACTTCTTGTGGCGCACCCAATAATGTTGTTAATTCATTACGGTCACAATAAAAATTTTTTAATACTGCATACGGGGAACCTTTGAGTGTTTGCAAATTATTCCAAGTTAAAACAACACTGCCATTAACCTTGCACTTTGACAAATCATCAATGGTTTCCATGCCATCGGCGGCTAATAAAACATCTTTACTAATCTCATAACCTTGTTCTAATGTGGCAGTGTTAATAAATTTATATTTAGATTTTACTAATCCTATCTGGTTAACCCATTCAACTTTATGAAAAATCTTTAAATAACCATCTTCGTAAATAACCATATCTATGACGTCATCTGGAACTTTGAACTTTCTGTTCTTGCTTAGCCAGTTTATTTTTTTACCTATACCCATACCATACAGGTAATTCAGTGCGCCTTTTATGAATTCCTGTGGCAAGCCGGCATCTTTCGCCGATTTTTGCCAGTCCGTCGCATTTAAAATATTTGGGGTTATATCACCAGATTGTACCAATTTTCTCAAATTTAATTGGTTGCAAATACTTTCTTGTTCCAAGTATGGTACCGCTTTTAAACATGCTATATCTTGACGAGATAAGAGCACGCCAACTTCTCGGTCCATACCCCCAAAATGTAAAAAAGGTTTGTATTCATGAAACCTTGTACATCTAATAAACTGATTCTTTTCGACTATTTTATGTGCATGTAAAGCCCAACTATCATACCCCCGTTCACATTTACGAATTGTTATGGAATCTTCATTAATGGCAGCTATCCAGTTGGGATCCCACCCGCCCATAGATACATATTCAAAGATAATTCCTGGGAACGAAATCATCACACTCCCCTGTTGTCTAACAATCATTCCCAATGGTAATACATTACGAAATATACTAACACGGTCAAAATTTTTTGGCGGGGTGAATTGCCCCTTAAGATCCGGCAAATATGGTAAAAATTTTGCTACCTTTTCACCAAATTTAAAAATATTTTTTATTTGCCCATAACTTAATTGTTTGTTTGAAACATTGGGGTCCAGAAGATAATTTATAATATCTGATATTTTTTTCTCTAAACCCGCATCTTCTTCGTTACACTTTTTGTGCACCAAAACGCTTATACTTTTCTCAATATTTAACGTCATTGCTCTTTTACCGTTAAACATAGTGCCATATGCTCGGTTTATTTGATTATTTGGAAAAACATGTTCAATATTTGTGGGCTCGCCCTCTAAAATTTCTTTATTGCAAAATGGACAAACGCCGTATGAAAAGGCATGTTTGTTTTTTACGGATGATCTGCGTGGTGCCATAATTCGCATTCCTTTACATTATCATGCCCATTATACCACAAAAACCGCAAAAAGAAAGCCCCGCGGGTGCGGGGCTGAATTTTTATCTCGGCTGCATTTATGCAGACGGATCGGTTTTTAGTGTCATAACTGGATTTATTCTGGCGACGACCTACTCTTCCGTGGCTTAAGCCAAAGTACCATCGGCGATACGGAGTTTCCCTGTCTGGTTCGGGATGGAACAGAGGGTGACTTCCGCTCTATAATCACCA